>CAYIGE010000095.1:1776-3853 GCA_964362835.1 Candidatus Woesearchaeota archaeon | reverse complement strand
AGTAATTGAATCTATAATTGACGGCTGGCGATTAGTCATAGATAATGGACCTTTGGCTAAAGAACCTTTGATGAAGACTAAGTTCATATTACATGATGCTAAATTACACGTAGACCATATGCATAGAGGGCCTGCACAGATTTATCCTGCCATAAGACTTGGAATGTTTAGTGCTATGACTAAGGGCGGGGCAGCAATGTTAGAGCCAATTCAGACACATTTAGTAGAAGCGCCTGTTGATTTCATGGGTTCTGTTACTGGACTAATTGCAAGTAAGAGAGGAATTTTAATTGATGTAGACCAGAAAGGAATGGATGTTTTCATCAAGGCTCGTATTCCAGTTGCAGAAATGATTGGTTGGAGCAATGATTTACGTAGTACAACTGAAGGACGTGGAGTTTCCAGTTTGATAACTCAAGAATTCAAACAATTGCCTCGCGAATTACAGGAAGAAGTTGTTAGAAAGATTAGAGACAGAAAGGGTCTAGCTGCTAATCAGTAAAAAAGAGGTTTTAAAAGGGGCTATTTTTGTTCTATGTTATGTCAAAACATGTGCATATATCTGAAGCCGATAGGGAAGAAATTTCTAGATTATATGATCGCGGTATGTCTGCTCCAGATATAGCTAGGAAACTGAAAGTTAGTTATCAAATAGTTTATAATAGAACAATTTTACCTGGACGAACCAATCCAAAAACACATAGGCCATATGGTTCCTATGCAAAATATTTAGAATCTAGAGCCAGAGTAAGGGCTGAACCAGATACTCCTGAACCTAAAAACAATTATTTTCATCTCACTCCCGAACGACGTAGCCAGATAAGAGAAGAATGGGGAAATTTGATTATGCAGAGCCTAAGAGAACGTGGAAAAAATCAAACATGGCTCGCAAAACAAATCGGAGTCTCAAGACAACAAGTCAGTTATTATGTTCACGGCAGAGATTTTCCCCTATACCACTATGATAAATTAGTAGATACCTTGGAAATCAGAGGAATAGCACCTAGTTTAGAGAAGTTATGTGAAAGAGATACTGTTCCTCTAGATTAATCAGTAATTGCCTGGTAGTTAAGTTTATTAATTTGTTTTAAGTTTGATTTTGGTCCTAAAATGGTTAAAAGATACAAGTTAGGTGAATTAATAAGAGATGGATCGGATTTAGCTAGGAGGATAAATGAAGCCGCCCTGGAAGCGGCTCTCGAGTTTGAAGAGGTAGAAGAAGCTTATTTTGAAAGAGATGTTCATCATATCAACCCTCCTTCTCCAGTTAAATTAATGGGAGAGTATACTGATAAAGAGAAGGAAGAAAGAGAAAGAAAGGGAATGGGGAGATATGTGGGGAGAGTAGTAGTTCCTCTATGGATATATACTAGAGCTGGATATGGAGCGATAATTAATTGCGTCGTCAAAGGATATGAATCTCTTAAGAATTTCCGTGATAAAACCCGAGATATAGCTGATGATAGAAGTCTCTCATTTAGCCCTGCTTAAATAAAGTTATATAACTTTCATTAATTAATTTTATATTTGTATTTGGTATGGAAGGGTTTATTAACTTTAAATAACATTGTATAATTGATAAGAGGAGACATGAAAATTTCACAAATTAACAACAAATTTCCAATACAAGAAACTTTCAATTGCAAGAAAGTTTCTGTCTGTTCAATTTCCAACTGCTCGCCTACGCTCACAATGGAGAGAGGAAATTAAACATGGTGATTAAAACATTTAATATTGATGAAGAAGTGTATAAACAGTTTTCTGCTCATTGCAAGAAGAACGGTGTGAGTATGAGTCGTAAGGTTGAAAATTTTATTAGAGATGAAATAGTTAAATTAAAGATTAAACCTGCTTCTGCCGATAAAAAGGCTGAAATTTTAGATAAAAATATTTCCGTTGCTAAACATAGTTTTAGTAAGTATTGCTAAACTGAGGTTTATCAAATATTACTAAATTTCTTTGACCAAACAATTTAGTAAATATTGTTAAGAAAAATTTAGGCAGATTCTAAATAATAGATAAGTATGTGATAAGATTTATAAACTTTGTATGCAATGTATACATATGACTGAAGTGC
>CAYIGE010000095.1:0-1766 GCA_964362835.1 Candidatus Woesearchaeota archaeon | reverse complement strand
TCCAAAGAATTTAGAGATTGAGCTAATAAGATATATGAAAGAGGAACATGTAGAGAGATCTTCTGCGATAAGAAGACTGCTATATGAAGCCCTCCAAGAATGGCGAGAGAAATATGCTTTAAAATTATTACAAGATGGTAAAATAACTATTTCTAAAGGTGCTCAAATTGCTGGAATAGACATCTGGGATTTTATTGTTAAGGTTAAGGAAAGCAAGATTATTTGGGTTGCAGATGAGGTTGTTGAAGAGGATATGAAAGACTTTAAATGAACTATATTTTCGACTCTTCAACCCTTATATATTTAGGAAAAGTAAGATTATTGGAAAAAATAGGTATGTTTCCCGGAGATAAATTTCTGCCAGAAGAAGTGTATGGGGAAGTAGTTGAAAAAGGATTAGAAAAAAACGAGTCTGAAGCAGAGTATGTTAGCACTTTAATTGAAAAGAAAATTTTTTTTGTGAAAAAGGTTGCTCTTCGGTATTTTAAAGAAAATCATTTAAGTGTTGCTGATGCTTCTGTACTAAATTTGACAAAGGAGTTAAATGGAATAGCTATTATTGATGAATCCTATGCTCGAAATATAGCTAAATCTTCTGGAATAAAGTCTCGCGGTTCTCTTTATATTATTTTGATAATGGTTAAAAATAGATTAATAACTAAAGGGGAAGCAATATCTTATCTTAATTCTATAATTGATTTAGGATTTTATTTATCTAATTCAAAATACAATGAATTTTTAAGCATACTCGAGAAAATGCAAGACTAGGCAAATTTTTCTATTGTAAATGAAACTTCTTTTTCTGATAATTCCTCTACTTTCCAGACGCGCTTTGAACCGTTTTGTGCTTTTAGAACAAGATGAGTGATTTTGAAATCTTTGTCTGTGTTTGCAATTAAATTATACTCTCCTTGTTCTACAATCATTTCCTGCTCTTTTTCCATATTTGCTTTTAATGTTCAAGGTTTAAATATGTTGACGTGCTCCTTCCAATTCCAACTTTTAAGTTGGAGAGCACGTCGAGCACAAGAAGTTTGTTTATAAGGACAAACTTCTGTGCAACAAAATCCATAAAAGATTTTGTTTGCATCCAAAAATCGAGCACCAATCAAACCACACCTTTTAAGGCGTGGTGGTGCATCGATTTTTTGATATTTGGTGTTAAAGCCCCAATATTACATTTAACTTTGGAACCTTTTTTCTAGGAAGCGCGAAACCTAATATCGTGTTTTCTTGTCTGAAACACAAGATTTATACAAAGTTAACTGATGTTAACATGCATAAATCTTGTTCAAAACACAAGATTTATACAACGAAAATCTGCAGATTTTCGAGCTTAAACTTTGCAAGAAACCAAAAAACAGCAAAGTTTATATACCCACAAAAATAAAACTAATTACAAACATGGCAAAAACAAAACCAACAATAAACGTTGCATTTGTAGGTCACGTAGACCACGGTAAAAGTACTACCATAGGTAGATTGATGTTTGATAGCGGAGCTATTGGTCAACAGGAACTTGACAAGCTTAAGGTTATTGCTAAAGAACATGGTAAGGCTGGATTTGAATTCGCTTACATCATGGACAAGTTCAAGGAAGAAAGAGAGCGTGGAGTTACTATTGACTTATCTTATCAAAAGTTAATTACAAACAAGTATGAAGTTACAATAATTGATGCTCCTGGACACAAAGATTTTATCAAGAACATGATTACTGGTGCTTCACAATCTGACGCTGCATTTTTAACAGTTGCAGCTGCTGAAGG
>CAYIGE010000094.1:0-3860 GCA_964362835.1 Candidatus Woesearchaeota archaeon | reverse complement strand
CCAGAAATTTTTTGTAAGATAACTCATTAATAGGAATAAAACTACGGAGGCAATAACTGCAAATAAAGATGGAAGAAATTGATAAGCCAGAGTAGGATCAATTCCCAGAGCATTTTCAGCATAAATAATTCCCGCAAGAAGTGCATGAAAGCCAATTTCGAAACTATTCCCACTCTCTCTAAGATTATACTGACCATTTAATAACCTTTGGGCCTGCTCAACAGCATGCCATTCATCTAAATGGTAAGGAAATGGGTAAATAATGTGAGGGACATACACTAAAATGGCAATTAAAATTAAAAATACTGTTAATAGTAAAAATTTATAATTCTCTAAGCCAAGAATCTTTTTACGCGTCCTCTTTTTGACTTCCATTATAATGATGTTCTATTATTTAAAATATCAATTTTAATCAATAAACTTTTTCTCTAAGATCTATCTTAACTATGATTATCTTTTTATCTTCATAGTTTATCCTATATAGAACTCGCCATTTACCAACTCTTATTCTAAAAGTTGGAATGTTATACCCAATTACCCTTTTTGCATTATGAGGAATAGGGTTAGCTACTAAAGTATCATCAATCTTGTCCATAATTCTACGTATATCGTGTCTATCTAATCTTTTTAGAAATTTTCTGGGTTGAGCATCGTATTCAATTTCAAAATTCATATTCTTAACTCTTCCCTTAAAGCTTTACTCGAAATTAGTTTTCCACGCTTTTCGTGCTCTATGCTTTCATTAAGAAGTCTTCTTTCCTCTTCTGTTAGTATACTATCGACATCTACCATATGCTTTCTTATATCTTCCAACTCTTTTTCTATCTTGTTAAGTTTCTCTAATATTTGTTGTTCTGCTTTCATAATGCTTAAAAACAAACCATATTTATAAATATTTTGAGTAAGATTTATAAAAATTTAAATCTTTGCAAATCATGCAAAATACACGAAAAGTGGAAGTTTCGGTTGTCATGCCCTGTTTAAATGAAGCCGAAGGTGTTGCCCAATGCATTAAAGAAGTAAAAGAAGTTTTTAGAAAAGAGGGTATTGAGGGTGAGATTATAGTAGTTGATAATAATTCAGAGGATGATTCTGCTGTAATTGCTTTAAAGAATGGGGCCAGAGTAGTAAGTCAGCCAGAGAGAGGATATGGGAATACAATACTAAAGGGGCTTTCTATTGCAAGGGGCAAGTTCATAGTAATAGGAGATGCCGACAATAGCTATGACTTTAGGGAAATTCCCAAGTTCCTCGAACAAGTGAGAAGGGGCTCTGATTTGGTTATAGGCTCGCGCTACAGAGGAAGGATTGAGAAAGGAGCCATGCCTACCTTACACTACTATGTGGGAAATCCTTTCTTTTCTTTCCTTCTTAGAAAGCTCTACAGAATTAAAATTACAGACTCTCACTGTGGATTTGGTGTTGTAAAGAGAGAGGCACTAAAGAATCTGGAGCTTGAGAGCAAAGGCATGGAATTTGCCTCCGAGATTCTAATTAAGGCTGCCAAAGCCAATTTGCGCATTTCAGAAGTCCCTATTGTTTACAGAAAAAGGAAGGGAAAGTCAAAGCTACGCACTTTTCAGGATGGGTGGCGTCATTTAAGTCTGATACTAAAGGAATATTTTAATTAAACAAAAGTAAAAGAGGAAATGAGAAAGGATGAAGTACTAATTCTCGGAGCAGGTCCTGCAGGACTTGCCTGTTCGATTGAGCTTCATAAGGCCAATGCAAATTTTATTGTTGTAGAGAAAGCCCAGCAAGTAGGTGGACTAGCTAAAACTTACCAGTTTGGAGAGTTCAGAACAGATAATGGACCGCATCGATTTTTTAGTAAGAATAAATATCTTTACGAATTCATAGGTCGGCTTCTGGGAGAAAGGTGGATTAAGGTTGATAGATTCACAAGATTCTACACAAAGGGCAAGTATTACAAATACCCTTTAGAATTAAAGGATGTTCTATTTAATATAAGGCTGATTGATGCTTCCCGTGCACTTATTAGTTACCTCACTGCGAGAGTCAAATTCTTTGGAAAAGAGCCTAAAAATTTTGAGGAGTATGCAGTATCGACTTTTGGTAAATCAATAGCTGACTTCTGTATATTAAATTACACTGAAAAGACATGGGGCCTTCCATGTTCAGAGTTAAGTGCAGATTGGGCCAAACAGAGGATTGAAGGACTCACTATAAAGAGCCTAATAGCAAAGATGATAAAGCCAAGTAAAGATGGTCCAAAAACCCTTGTAGACCAATTTTATTACCCTGAACTTGGAACAGGGCTAATTTATGATGAGATCATGAAGGTCATAGGAAATGATAGAGTAAGTTTGGAAACTGAACCTGTACAAATAGAGCATGACAACAAAAAAATTGTTAGAGTTATCCTGAATAATGGAGAGCTAATAAGTCCAGATTATCTAGTTTCTTCTATTCCAATCACTTCTCTCACATGGCTCTTAAATCCCTTGCCACCAAAAGAGGTGTTAGAAGCAGTTAAAAAACTAAGGTACAGATCTCAAGTTTACTTATTCATTACCATAAACAAGCCTTCAGTAAGCAGAGACCAATGGATATACTTTCCAGACAAAGAAGTGCCATTTGCGCGCATTTCTGAAATGAAAAACTTCTCGATAAAGATGTCTCCAGAAGACAAAACTTCCCTGTTTATTGAATTCTTCTGCTGGGAAAAGGATGAGGTATGGAACAAAGGCAAGGAGGAACTTTTTGAAGTAACAATATGGTGGCTTGAAAAGCTGGGGATTGTAAAAAGGGAAGAAGTTCTTGATGTTTATCACATTAAACAGAAGGATATCTATCCAGTTTATAGCTTGGAATACGAGAAGAATCTAGGAATCATCAAAAGTTATTTAGATAAATTTGAGAATCTGATTTATATCGGAAGGCAGGGGAGATTTAAGTACACTAATCAGGACCATTCCCTTGAGATGGGTATTTTGGCTGCGAGGAGCATAATCGAGAGAAGAGAGAATGATATTGGTGGAATTGGAGCTGAGCAAGAATATTATGAAAGAGGATATATTAAATGAGTAGTTATTACAACTAAAGATATGGATAAGGTAAAATCTTTCTTTTTGAATGTGAAGGAAAAGTTCGATGCTCTAAACCCAATTTTTATAATTGTAATTCTTTCTATTTTATTCTTTTTTCCAACTATTCCGATTTATGATCGTGGAACTACATCAGGAGATACTTCGGAATACCTTAACAATCCTGTAAGGATTCTAAATGGTGAACTGCCGTATAAAGATTTCTGGCTTTTACATCCCCCGGGGGAGGTGTACTTGCCTGCCTTGATGTATAAATTATTTGGATTAAATATTAATATAATATAATTTTCAATTTGTATTATACTAGTTCTTATATTTATTTTTTCGTTCATCTTAGGAAAATTAGTTTTTAGGAGCAATCTTTTCGCTTTACTTGCTGCACTACTCTTGTACTTCAGCTCTTTATATAATTCGCAACATTATTTTTTACTCTCACTTATTTCAGTAATCTTTTTTATGAAGTATCTGAAAAAGAACACTGCGAGATATGTCTTTTTAACTGGCCTTTTTGTCGGATTTGCGTTTTTATTTAGGATTTATGAAGTTGGGGCTTTACTTGTAACTTATATTTTGATAATTTTAATTCATAAACGAGAGAATAAATCGTTCAAAGAAGGTATTAAAACTATTGGCGTTTTTTTAATTGGATTTCTTATTGTAATATTTGTTTTTTCACTTGCTTTTATTAGTATATTGCAGATTATGGCAAAAGATCTAATATTCGAAAGCGTCTCGCATGGAACTTCGATGAGCTTTCCATATTTCTTCACTCCTATAGTATATTTTAAACAG
>CAYIGE010000093.1:0-3862 GCA_964362835.1 Candidatus Woesearchaeota archaeon | reverse complement strand
CTTCTATATTTGATAAATTAAATGATTTAAGGAAAGGCAACCCGTCTATTAATTCAGTTGCTTTTATTGATGAATTATATAAAAGAACTTCATTTTGGTGGGTACATTTTTTTTCTAAAGACGCCTGGGAAGAATCAGCCAGTTCTTCCTTAGCAGGTTTATTAAAAGACTCAATAGGGAGACAATTTGATGATGGAGTAGTATATCATCAAAATACAACAAACAATAAAGAGATAAAATCTATTATTAATAGCCACTATGAACATTATCGACATATTTTTAATCAAGATTTTATAGATAAATATGTTAGACACCATAAAGAGTTAACCCGGCAGTTATTGGACCACATTTTTCCAAATACAAATACATTAACTATTTATCGTGGAATGCGATTAGATATGAAATCTATGAGTAAATTATCTGAAGTACAATCAATTAAGCAAAATTCTGTTAGTAGTTGGACATTATTACGAAGTGTGGCTGAAAGGTTTGCAGGTACAGAAAAAAGTAAGGGAGCGGTTTTAATATCAACAAATATAAATAAAGATAATATCTGGTCATTTTTTGTTTCTCATTCATATAAAGGAAATGAAAGAGAAATTTTAGCTATTGAATCAGACGACACTAGGCGGGCTCAAATATTGTCTCATAAATTAGTCAAATCTGATAGTTTATTTAATCAAAATGAAAATTTTGAGTTAGTAATTGATGATGAAATAAATGAAGATTGGATTAAAACTGTTAAGCAACAATATAAAGAAGAAAACGAACTAATCAAAAAAGCAAAAAGTCAGTTAATTCCCAAAAAAGTTCCAATACATCTTCCATCTGGAAGAACAGTAGAAGGAATTAGGTGGATAAAACCAGAAGAAGGACAAATATGGTCCCCAGGAAAAGTTAGAATTCCTCCTGGATGGTCAGATGTATGGGTGGCAGAAGAAAAAAGTAGTCCATTACAAGTAGTGGGAAAGGATTCAAAAGGTCGAACTCAATATTTATACTCTGCAAAGCATTCTCAAAAGGCTGCTGCGTCAAAGTTTAAGAATTTGAAAGCGTTTCATAAAATCTATCCAAAATTAATGCAAAGGATAGTTAAAGATTTAAAGCGAAGAGAAGAGGCGCAGATCCTTTATCTTGTGGCAAAAACAGGATTTAGAATTGGTAGCAATGATGAGACTCAAGGAAATGTCAAAGCATATGGGGCATCTACCTTGCTTGGAAAACATGTAAAGAAGTTAGAGGATAATAAAATTTCCTTTAACTTTATTGGAAAAAAGGGGATAGAGATTAGCAAAGAAATAGAGGATTCGATCTTGTCTTCTATTATTGCTAAAAGGATAAAACAACCAGACAAGCCGCTGTTCAAATTATCTGATAATGATGTTAGGGGATATTTAGATTCAATTACTGGAAATAAGCATTTTACCCCAAAGACTTTTCGCTTGCACTTAGGCACTTATATTGGACTTGAATTGGTTAATAAGCTTCCTGTGCCCCAAACCAAAAGAGATTATCAAAAATATAGAAATGAAGTGGGTGATGTTGTTGCTAGGCAGCTTGGGAACACTCGTGGGGTTGCATTGAAGGCTTATATTGATCCTTCTGTATTCTCTGATTGGAGGGCAAATTTAGCAGAAAGGGGAATAGAAGTAAAGAAAGCTGTTCCAGAGGGAGCAGTATATGTATCTTCACTAGAAGAAGGTCCATCAGGATTTCATGTATTTACTGGTCCTAAAGGTGGGCATTATTATTTATCAACTCAATTTTCTACTGAAAAAATTACTCCTTATTTATCAAATTTGTCGGATGAAACATTATTTGATATGCTTCAAGACTTGATTGATAAAAATGCTGACCCCAATAATAATTTGTTTGTGTTAATAGAACACAAACTTTACGATAGAGCAAAAGCAGACCTTGAAGGATATGAAAAACTAATAGAAGATATGTCTATGACCCAGTTGTCAAATTTGGTAAAAATCATTAATGATCAGACAGTTAGACTTAGTATTATGATTTATAAGAATCCTAAAGATCAAAAATTACGATTCCAAGATATTCTTTTGTCATGGAAAGGTCGGGCAGTAGTCCAACGCATGGAGGTAATATCAATAGGAGAAGAAACATCAGGAGAATTGTTTGAAAGTAAGAAAAAGAAAGCAGCTGATTTAAAACTTTCATTTAATTTTGCAAGCACCAAAAAATTAGAAGAGATAATAAATAAAGCTGCTAACGTGGTTGATTGGTATGCTGTTCTGCCATTTCAAAGGAAAAAAGTGAAAGATACTATAGTAAACAATTTATTAGATAAATTGATAACACACCTTGATATAGAAAATGTAAAAACAAGTATGGGGGTAAATTCAGCTTATAATGTTATAAGTGATTTTATACATCAATGGGCAGAGACATCAGGAGATAGCGATACGGAGTCAATTACTATTCAATTAGTAGCTCAGAAAATATTCAAATTAGAAAACGATGCTACAAATCATTGGCCACAAATAGAAAGAAAATATGCTAATGATTCTGTTTTACAAGAAGGCAGCTATGTAAAATTTATTGAAAGTTTCTTAATGGAACAATATAACCAAACACAAAATGCTTTGGGTGATATAGAATATTTAACTCTCTATAGAGGGGCTTTCCTTCCTTCTGACCAATTATCTGAAGAAACAAAAGGAACAAAAGGGGGAATAGAAGAACTTCAATTACAACCTATTTCTAGTTTTACTATAGATTATGATATAGCTAAAAGTTTTTCCTCTCATGGAAAAAGTTGGATGAAACAAGAAGGAATTCCAACTGTTTCTATTATTAGAGTTCCTAAAGAAAAAATTCTTTCGCTTAGTACCACAGGTTTCGGTTGTTTAAACGAAGGAGAGGTAACTGTTTTAGGGGGTGTATATCCAGCATATGTGCAGAATACGAACAAAGAATCTAGTTTTTCAAGTGTTTTAGATGACTTGAAAAAATTAGAAGTTCCAATAGGGGAAGAAGACTAATGATTAATATAGATGCAGATATTAATAATGCTGATTGGTCTAAACAAACATGGGACCTACTAAATATTTCAAATAAACAAGAGCTATTAGAATATTTAGAAAAAACAAATAAGTCGCTTGAAGATTTTAAGAAACTTCCTGCATATAAATTCAATGTAGATAAAATAGATTGGCTTAGGGAGATATGATCAAAACATTAACAGAATTATTTGAGCAAATACATTTTGATGGAGACCCAGAGCCTTGGGAAGAAGAAGAGATTTCTCAAGAGTATGATCGTTCAGAATTAGAAGATGATGAGAGTGTTGATGAAAACGATGATAATGATGAAGAGATAGCAGATAATATATTAAATGAAAATTATGATTTGCAGAAGGCTGATATTAATATTTCAGTAAAAGCTATCATTGTTGATAGTAAAGGTCGTTATTTGATAGGTAAGGATAAATATTCTAAATTTTGGGATTTATTTGGCGGACATTTAGATGAAACAGAGACAGAACTAGCAGCTTTGGCAAGAGAATTGAAAGAGGAAACTCAGCTCGATTTAATTAGCGCAAATAGATTATTTGAGAGATATTTGAAATTAGGTGATAGGAATAGAAGAGTAATATTCTTTGAGGCTAAAGTAAAAGGAGATATTAAGCTATCAGAAGAGCATACAGATTATAAATATATTCCAGCAAATGCTATTCCATTATATAATTTAGGTGTATTCGCTGATGTATTAAGAGAATATGACAAGTTAATAAATTTAGAAAAGGGGAAAGTTGCTTTCCATGAGCATGAAGGTTTTTTGGAGCATCCAGTTGCTGTAAAAGACCACCAAGAATATTTTCAACAAAGTACAAAGGATG
>CAYIGE010000092.1:0-3868 GCA_964362835.1 Candidatus Woesearchaeota archaeon | reverse complement strand
TTTTACTATAAATAAGTAACAACAATGAAAAAAAGAAATATATAACTTCTTTAAATGTTGTTGGAGCTGATGCTTTATTTAAAGAAAACTCAAATGAGGAAGTAATCACAAACCTCATTCATGAGATAGTTTCTTTCTTTCTAAGGAATAAGTTAAAATGTAACTCGGATACTATTGAGCCATATAATCCTAAGCCATTTGAAGAAGAGGTTATGGGATGGGCTTTAGATACGACAAAGGAATGGGATTCGCGAAAAAGAGATAAGAAGAAATAGACAACTAAAGACAGCTTTAAATCCCTTTATCTCCTTGGTCAGATATGGGGATTTGTGATTATTGCACAAAGAGAACAGATGGACTTGGGCATAGATGTAAGTATTGTAAAGAGATTCATTGTAGTGAACATCTTTTGCCAGAATCTCATGAATGTGTTGGGATAGGGAATCATAAGAGGTGGTGGCTTCAAAACGAAGACAATTTAGTTATTAATTTCCCTACGCATCATCCAAAACATTACAAATCACATCATCCAAAACAAAAAAACCCGCCTGAAAAGGTAAAATCCGTTATATCTGAAAAATTACATAACTTGGGTTATTGGCTGAATAGAAGAGAGAAATTACCTTATGATTTTAAGGGAAGATTAAATTATGTTATTACTACAAGTTTGATATTTGCCGTTTCTCTTGTAGGATTAGTCATATTCTATTCAAATGCGATAAAACTTAATCAGATAAATTTTTGGATTATTAAACTTGGAGGAGTATTAATCTTAACTTCTCTATTTTTTGCAATTAAATTTGGTTGGAGATTAGGTAAAGAAATAATCAATCTCTTTAAACGTCAAAGAAATTGGTTAAAATATTTAGTGGTATTATTAATTGTAATTTTGCTTTGGCAGGCTTATACAAACAAAGATACTGTGCTAGATCCTATATTCGAGAGCTACAATAAAACTGATTTTAGTCTATTCGCACCAATCAACTTTGGAAACATCTCCTTAGGTTCTGGCTTTTGGAACTCAACAAATCCGACGGGAAATTCTGAAAAAGGTTCTTCAAATTCACTTAAAAGAGATGTTGGTGTAATAGAACAAAGAATATTAGTCTTAGTAAATGAAGAGCGTCAAAGAAATGGTGTGAGGTATTTGAGTTCCAAAGTAAATCTTAATAATTATGCAAGAGCTTGGAGCGATAAAATGATGTCAGAAGGTTTTTTCGAACATAGCGACTTAGATTTTTCATATCCTTCAACAGCAGGAGAAAATATAGGAGAAACGCCAATACATTATAATGTAGTTGGTTGCGGAGCAACGTATACTAATAATGCTTTAGCTGAGTGTTTTGTAGATGGATGGATTGAAAGCCCAGGACATCATGAGAATATTATAAGTAGGAGCTTTTCTATGACTGGAGTAGGAGTGTCTTGCGATTTATTTACTTGTAGGGCAACTCAAGTATTTAGCGGTTAATTCAATTAAGAACAAGAAGGAAGCCCTATCCCTGTGATGATATTTATAGGGAAAAGTTAAGGTGGCATGAAATCTAAGAGATATATTTGGTGCCTATTTTTATGCTTTTGTGGAAAGTTAGAACTGAATAAGTTTAGTATAATTTCTAAATTTTAAAATTTAATATATTCATTAGGAGATGTGGATATGCATAAGTTACTATAACCATCTAAATTAATTGTATATTCTATCACTCCTACTCCTAATGGCACTCCTTCAGAAAATGACTCAGAGATTATGCGAGGAAAATCTTTTGTAACATCATATAATTTTTCATCTACGATCCTAAACTTAACCTTAGAATATTCTTCTTCATGAATTGAAGAGTATCCTATAACCACTAATATATTTTCAAATTTGGATAACGCATCGATATCATCTTTTAATTTTTCTCTAAATGAAGCAATAAGATTTGGTAATGTATTTTCTGCTCCTTCTTCTTCGCGAAGACGTAGACTAAAAAGAAATAATTGCCCATCCTTAGGAGGAGCTAACTGCTCTATTCCATGAATTTTGTGTATTCTACTTTGATTGTTTGTTGTAGCTTTTACCTCTATAGACTTTCCATTCCATTCAAAATCATGTCTACTTAAAAATGGACCTCGCCATCGGTTTATAGCTTCAAGTTTATCCATTTTAGGCAATAACCAATGAGACAAGAACCATAATTCTGCAAATACACCCATTAATTCATTATAAGATAATAAATCCCTTAGTGGTCTCCCCCAGAAGTTGCGCCATTTACTAATAACATTCACAATAATTTCCTTAGAATTCCCTTTATCCAACTTTTCCGCAATTTCGCTACCTATAGCATCAAAAATGATACGCCCAGCATTATCATGACAAGTAATATCAATATATTTTTTTGGTTCAAAACCCTTGACGACTAAATCTCTTGTAACTATCGAAAAACCCTTACTCTGTAAATCCCAGTGTTCATCTTCAATTTTATCTAAAGAAATAAGTAGATGTCTATTTTTGTTTGAATCAAGAGCTGCATAAAGTTTTTTTGATACACTTGGAAGAGCCAAACGAGCATTAATCCTTTCACCAATTGGTTGTTCTGATTCTAATATTCTCCAGATTTCATCATTAAAGATCATTCGCTTAACCTCACAGGTAATGTCCCAGATAAGTACTCTTCATCTGGTTGAGGAAGTTGAGAGAATGGAAAAGAAATCGAGATCCCTATTAAATCTCTTGCACGAGGATCATCAATTTTATCATAAAGTGGACGCCTTAAACTCTTACCATTATTGTTTTCTGGACGAGAATTCTTACTAATTGGATAAAGCATAATTAATCCCTTATTTGGAGATCTGGCTCTTCTTGCAGCAGTTGACTCAGTATCTCCATTTTCTTTAAATTCTTCGAATTTTCTAATTTCATCGCTGGAAAGATCAATTGATTCATCACTTGGGCTTCTAAGAACTTTAATAGATTCAGTTCTAAGTTCCCTTGTACGACTAATTTGTTTAATTTTATTTCCTATCCCCCAATCAGCTTCGCCAAGATTAAGATCATTATCTTCTTCTGCTCTCCCGCAAATAGCAACAGTCCAATTGGTTAATTCTCCTTTGCTTGCTTGCTTGCTGATATAGGCTCTTATTAGTTGAAGAGACATCCTAGAAGATTCATCTATAACAAAGTTTTCCAAAAAATTAACAACATTTTGCACGCCAACATTAGACCAAACTGGACCCTTTCTTTTCAAAGTAGGGCTATCTAAACTGGAGAGAAATTTCTTGACGGCAATAAGATTCTTTTCTGATAAAATGGCTAACTCATCTAGACGGTTAAGTGGAAATCTAATGGACTGCTCAATTTCCCCACTATAACTTTTAGAAATCACTCTTTCATTCGCAAATCTACGTTTGTTAGCGCCAGTAACATTTAATGTATTATGTGCCTTTATTTTTATTCCAACTTCTAAAGGAGTAAGCTGTTGTTCCTCATATATTTTTATATCTTCACGTATTTTATGTTCAACTTGGGCCAAGTCACTAAACCATTCTGCTAGTTCTGGAGTAGTATAAATTCTAGTCAAATCCACATAACCTTCACGAAAACCAAACCACCTACCCATTTGCATAAGAGTATCATATTGATTAGCTTTTCTTGCAAAAAAACTAACTAATAATCCTTCAAGGGTTAAGCCTCTTGAAAGTTTATTACCTCCTATTGCAATTACCTTTAGATTAGGTTGAATGCCATAATCTAAAACGCTATCAGTAATACTATTAATTGCCATTGTTTGGACAGATTCAAAAAATGTGCTAATGTGTTGTTCAAGTTCTTCAAATCTAGTTATTTTATCAGGATTAAGCTCTCTAGATCGGAAGAGCGTCGTGTAGG
>CAYIGE010000091.1:0-3881 GCA_964362835.1 Candidatus Woesearchaeota archaeon | reverse complement strand
GCTTTTACCTTTTTTGTTCTTACCATATTTGATATGTTGAAAATGTGTTTTTAAACATTGCTAATTGATATTAGCAGGCTTAAAAATTATTTTATTGCATAATTTTTAAATATTCCGCTATGTGAAATAAATGATAAAATGGGGATGCTAGGATTTGAACCTAGGTCGCGAAGTGTCTTGCAATTTAACTCCTCCATGCAGAGTCGCTGAATTGACCCAAACCTCGAATACTACCAAGCTGTACTACATCCCCGTAATTATTGTTGTAAATAAGTGTATATAAATTTGTTCTTTAATAAAAAACTCAAAATAAAGAATTATTTCTTTTTGTCTTCTTTCTTTGCTTCTGCTTTCGCTACAGGAGCTTTTGCTGCTTCTGTCGTTGCTGTGGTTGGAGCTGCCCCTGGTGCAGTTGCTATTGGGGCTCCAGAGGTTGCTGCAGTTCCTGCGGCTGCTACTTTTGCTGCTTCTGCTACTGCAAGTGCTTCTGCCTCTGCCTTCGCACGAGATTCTTGCTGAGCTTTTACCTTTGCAAAGTATTCTGCTAATTCTGTTTTCTTAAGAGCTGTGACTTCTGTTTTTTCCTGTTTGATTTCATCATCATATTTTCCAGAATTAACTTCTGCAATTACTTCAACAGGACTTTTATTTTCTACTAAAATACCAAGAGAAACGCAAGAACCTAAGACAAGTTTGACTGCATTTTTTAAATCTCTTGCGAGCATGTTAGGGAGTTTTGTTTTTGCAATACTAATAATATTTTCAATCCCAGCATTTGCTATTTTTGTTTTTCCTGCCTCTCCCGAACCTTTTTCAAGACCAAGCTCTTTCTTTAATAATTCTGCAACTGGAGGTGAAGAAACGCGAATTTCATATTTTTTTGTTTTCTCATTAACATCTAACTCTACAGGAACTTTGACACCTTTGAAACTTATTGTTGCTTTGTTAATATCTTCTATAACTTTACCTATGTTTATTCCTTTAGGACCTAGTTGCTGAGCTATTGTTGGGCCAGGTTTCATTGCCCCACCCTCGACTATTAATTTAATAATTGCCATAATTTTCTTCCTTTTCTTCTGGTTGCTCTGATTCACGCCTTATAACCTTTACGTTGTCCATTTTGACTGTGACCGGGATAGGAACTGCTGCACCCAAAAGAGAGACTACAATTTCTCCTTTCTTTTTGTCTATACGCATTACCTTACCTTTTTCGTTCTTGAAGTGATCTGCAATCATTTCTACTATATCTCCTATTTCTATGTGGAAGTCTTCTATTACTGGCTGAATCATGTTTTTGACCTCGTCATAAGTAACTGTTTTTCCGATGATTCCTTTTACATATGGCAAATTAAATGCGGCTTCTTCAATAGTATCTCTGTCTGCTGCTTCTATAATCAAATATCCTTTCAAGCCATGAGGTTTAGTTACTGCGAAAACTTGTAAATTTTTAGAAATAGCTCTATCATGGATTAAATCCATTGCTTTTTCTTCTTTGTTTGTCGTTACTTTTAATATAAATATCATTTTATGAGCCCCAGCTACTTACTTATATAAGAGAAGAAGCAATTGTCTGAAATTTTGCGGGTATATAAACTTTGCTTCTGTAAAGTTTATTAGAATAAATTAACTAAAACATTCTCATAATCACGCTGATTAAAAAACCAACTAAACCTATTGCCAAAATTCCTAAAGCGGATATTTTTGATATCATCATAAATTCCTGTTTTGTTGGCTTTTTCAGAATGTGCCATACACGAACGCATTGAGTTATGAAGGATTTTAGTTTTTGCATGATTCCTTTGAGTTAAGAGCGTTTAAAAATTATTCGCCGATGAAATTTATGCCTAATTCGTTGCCTAAAGAGGTGTTATTATTAAGTTTGTAAGCTGAACTTGAACCGACAATTTGAGGACTTTTTACTCCCGTAACTATTAGCAGAACTTTGATGTTCTTCTCCATATCTGCAGATATTTTTGCTCCTGAAATTATTTTCGCATCTGGTGCTACTTTGCTACTGATTTTTTCCATTACTTGTCTGTATTCGTCAAGAGACATGTCTGGTCCGCCTATAATATTTACAAGAGCTCCTTTTGCAGAATCTATTCTTACATCAAGTAAGGGATTGTTAATTGCTCTTTCTACTGCTTCAACGGCTCTGTTTTGAGCACTATCGGACTCGCCTATTCCTATTAATGAAACTCCTCCATTAGACATGACTGCTTTAACGTCTGCAAAATCAAGATTGACTAGACCTGCCGAAGTGATTAATTCTGCAATTCCTTTTACTGCATTTGTGAGGATTTCATCTGCGACTTTAAAGGCAGTTTGAATTGGAAGTTCTGGGGCTAACTCTAGAAGTTTATCGTTTGGGATAACTATTAGAGTGTCTGCTATCTGTTCAAATCTTTCAAGACCGTATTGTGCATTTTCAATTCTCTTCTGACCTTCAACGGTAAATGGTAAAGTTACTACTCCGATTACTAATGCTCCTGCTTTCTTAGCTATGTCTGCAATTACAGGAGCCGAACCAGTACCTGTTCCTCCCCCTAAACCGCATGTAATGAAAACTAAGTCTGAATTTGCTAAACGCTTACGAATTTCTTGCTCTGATTCTCGGGCTGCTTCTTCTCCTATTTTAGGGTTGCTTCCTGCACCTAAACCGCCAGTTAATTCACGACCAATTAAAATTTTAACATCTGCATTCGTGTAAAGTAAATCTTGGGCGTCAGTATTTATTGCAATTACCTCGCATCCTTTGATTCCTATTTCTTTCATTCTTGAAACAGAATTACCACCGCCTCCACCACAACCAACTACTTTTACACGTGCTCCTTGTTTCTGAACGAGTTGTTCTAATTCTTTATCAATAGAAGATACACTTTTCAAATCAGAATCTACGTAATCAGTCACCATTCTTTATCGAATTAGAAGTAATTTATAAGCATTGTTATAGTAATGGGGTGTCTTGTTCTACTTTTTTATCTTCGGCTTCTTTGAAAGAAACTTCACGACCTAAAAATTCTTTGAATTTACCTTGACTTTGATTGATGAAGTTTTCTAGGATTTTTGGACCTTTTAATGTGATTGAATCGTTTTCTATAGATATTTCCGGGACGTATCTGAATATTAATTTGCAGACTGCTTCTGTTTTTTCCTTTAAGTCGTGAACTATTCTTGATATTGTAAATTTGTAAGTAATTTCTTTTCCTGCAAGGGGGTTATTAAAGTCAGTTGTGACTCTTGCTCCTGAAACTGCTATTACCCTAGCAAGCTGATTATCAAATATGAATGATGCTCCTTGTACAGGTTGTATTTTTTGCTCGTGGAATATTTTGAGAGGCATTGTTCTAACAAACTCTGTTCTTCTTGGACCGAATGCGTCTTTTGAATTTATTGAGATGCTATAATCTTTATTCAATTCTTTTCCCTCTAAATAATCATCTAAACCTTTTACAACCATTCTTTGACCGATTATAACCAGAGTTTTTTCCGGAGTGGCTTTGTCATTAATTTGTTTTAAGTCTTCAGGAATGTTTGAATCAAATATTTTTCCATCAGCTAAACCTGTAAATTTTAATTCTATAAAATCTCCTTTCTTAGTTAAAGTGCTTTTGTTTGTTTGCTCCATCGCCCTATCCAAACAGATGGCTTTAAAAAACTTTCATTTATCTATTGAATGTTCTATAAAACGGAGGTTTTATAAACGTCTTTGTGGAAATTCAGTTATGGTCTTAAAATTAATTCAAGCGACAGGTGCAAAACCTGGGACTACAGTTTTATGGGATGGATTTCCATGCATTGTAAAATCTAACGACCAAAGTAAAACGGGAAAACATGGAAGTATGAAATGTCGCATGGAAGTTGTGGGAATATTTGATAAG
>CAYIGE010000090.1:0-3947 GCA_964362835.1 Candidatus Woesearchaeota archaeon | reverse complement strand
GATCTAAAAATAATGGGATATCGTCTGGGTTTCTTTGAGGTACTTTAACTTCACATAGAGCTTCGTAAATTCTTTCAATATTTATTTCCTGTTGCGAGGATACGGGAATTATTACGGAGTTTTCTGCTATCGTACCTTTAAACTCTTTTTTTATTAAGTTATAGTTTTCTATTGCTTTTTCTCTTGGAACTAGATCTATTTTATTTTGGACTATTATTATGTTTTTGATGTCTTTAGCTTGTAATGCCATTAAATGCTCACGTGTTTGCGGTTTTATTCCTTCGTTTGCTGCAACTACCAGAATTGCTGCATCTACTATTGCTGCACCTGAAAGCATTGTTGCCATGAGCATTTCGTGACCTGGAGAATCTATGAAAGTGATATATCTTTGAGGCGTGCCTTTGTTATCTATATTATAGTCTTCGTTTTTTGAGATGGTTATATCTGCATAGCCCAATTTTATTGTGATTCCTCGCTTTAATTCTTCAGAATGAGTATCTGTCCATTTTCTGCTTAATTTGTATAAAAGAGTTGTTTTACCGTGGTCAATGTGACCTGCGATTATTACATTTAAAGTTTCTAACTCTTGCATTTTAAAGTAGGAATTCTGGGGTTTTTAAATACTATTAAAAAAACATTGAGTTTTGTTTTTTGAAGTGAATTGGTTTTTAAGAAGGCGTATAAGAAGTAACTATCCCAAAAATAGCTCTACCAACGTAACCGCCGAAACAATATATTTTACCGCTAAAAGAGTCTTCTGTGCAGGATTGACCTCCAGCACCAAAAGGCATACTTGCTTCAGGTCTAGAAACTGTATCTGTAGCAGGAGAGTAACTTATAAAACGGTTCATAGGGGAATGATTCTTTTCTCCACGTGTTGTTGGTAATCCAAAACAGATAATTTGGTTTTTAGATATGAATTTGCTGCAAGTAGAAACTGCTGTTTTTTCTGGTAGAGTTGCTGATTTTGTGACTAGGATGTCTGTTGCAGGATCATATTCCAAAATACTATCTAATTCGTGGATTGCTCCATTTTTGTTTTCTTCTCCTCCAAAACAATAACCTTTTCCAGTTGGCTGGAAATAACTGCATGCCATTTCTCCTCGTGCTGTTGGAAGAACAGCATTCTTTACAGAAAGAATGTCTGTTGCCGTATTGTATGAATAAATATTATTGCTGTATTGATTAGGTGTTGCCGTGCTGGTGATACCTCCAAAGCAGAGGATATTTCCGTTAGTTTCTTCAGTGCAGTCAGTTATGAGTCCATTTGGAAATACTGCGTTTTTTACTGTGACAACCTCATTGATATAATTATATTCTATTATACCTCTTTGTAAATTTCCTGCTGAATCTTTTCCTCCCGAGCAATAGATTTTTCTTTGTGTTGAGCTGAACGCGCATGATAGGCCGGTTAATCCTTTAGGAAGTTTTGCTGTTCTCTTTGTAATTGTGTTGGTTGCAGAGTCAAAAACACTAATAGTATCCATTGGACCATAAGGACCTTCTCCTCCAAAGCAGAAAAATTTATTTATATCCGAAGCTGTTATACAAGATGGTTCTTTAGTCCACTCTGGGAGAACTGGAGAGATAATAGTGAAAGGATTTTTTGGAAGAGGTGTGACGCTTCCTGGTTCGGAAATTGATAATATAGACCCAGGAAAAGGCAGTGCGGGGTCTATTGTAATTACGCTAACATAAATGGGAACGCCTGTAGGGAGATTAGAAAGTATTTTCCAAAATATTCTTGCTGAACCCGAAGGAGATAGTGTGCCTTGTGAAGATGTGATTCCTAAAACGGTCGGATTAGAAATAGAAGTAAAAAAGAGAGAATCAGGATTTAGTGGGATATATCGGTTGTCTGGTAATTGAATGCCTGGTGTAGTTCCTGTAGATATAGCCATTATATGCATTAGGTTAGGATGAGTAGGGTCGGAATAATCAATGTTTATGGTATCATCAATGAAAGGTTTTCCAGAAATAGTAATGAATGGAGTATTGCTGTTTTGAATGGTGTTCAACGCGTCAACTCTTGGTGGTTGATAGTCGCCATCAGGGATAGGAATTGGAGCTCCAAAGTGTTTGAGCATGTTTTCTGTTTGTGTCGCTATAAGTCTTGGATGTTTTTGTAATAGTAAAGCGGCTGTTGCTGTGACATGAGGTGTTGCCATTGAAGTTCCACTAGCCTCCCCAAATGTTCCGCTAGGTGCTCCACAGCAGGTGCCCTTGCTTGAAGCTGTGGATTTGATTGATGCACCAGGTGCTAAAAGATCAAGATTATAATCTCCGTCACTAAAGCAGACAGTTTTGTCTGCACGCGTATCATAATCGGTGCATTCTGAAGGAAAGGGATAACTGGCAGAACCGACATTAGCATCATATACCGCTCCCACCGAAGTGACTCTTGGAGCACATCCTGGATAAGTAATACCTCTTAATTTACTGTCCCAATTGCCTGCAGCTGCGGCCATAAAAAGATTGTTAGTAGCTGCAGTTTTGAGCGCGGGAATTAAATCTTTTGGACATGTTGCTTCTTCGTAAAAAGCATACGTGTTTATGCTCATACTCATTACTTTAATGTTAAAGAGGGCGGCATTTTGAATGCAATAATCAAGCGCTAAAGCGACTGTAATAAAAGTTCCAGCTCCTTCAGCATTCATTGCTTTGGCGGCGATAATTTTTGATTTTGGTGCCATTCCGCGATAGGTTGGATGATTAGAGGCAATGATACCTGCTACATGTGTTCCATGACCGTTATCATCCATAGGGTCAGCATCATTATTGAAGAAATCATATCCTCCAACATATTGTCCTGCAAGATTTGGGTGAGTGTAGTCAACTCCAGTATCTATAACGCAAACACCAACTCCTTCACCTGTAAGCTGAAATTGTTGTTCTACTTGTCTAGCTCCAATTAGTGGTCCGCTTTCTTGTAGAGAGGTAAAAACTGGTTTGTCTATCGCTATAAAATCTACTGCCTCGTTTTCTGCGAGTGCATCTATGGCAGACTCTCTAGTTATTGTGGCGGTGACGCCGGGAAGGACACTAAACCTTTTAGCGATTGTAACTCCTTCTGGTAATCTGGCTTCTAATTCATCTTGCACTGCTCTTGTGGAAGCTTGTTGTTCGGTAATTGATAACTGGTTTTCTGGTTGCTTTAGCCAGATTAAAACTTGAAGACCTTTACCAGTATTATCCGCTGAAAATGCAGAAAGGGCTCCTGTAAAAGAAGCTCTTTTTTCTTCATCAGAAATAGCGAAAGCTGAAGAATCAAAAGAAGGCGTGGCTGGTGCGAATTTATTTTGTTCTATGACTTGTTGTAGTGTTTGAATGGCGTCTTCATCGCCTTCTTTACTCACACCACTTTCGTCTGATTCAAAAGCAGGCGATTGAAATATTTGGTTTGAAAAATAAAAGAATACGAGTAAAGCTAATAATATAAATAAAAGTATCAAAAAAATAAATCCTCTTTTTCGCATGATAAATTTAATGAATTGTGATATATAAGGATTTCTTTTATATCAGAATAGTCTCATCTTTTTACGGGGGCACTCGTCCATAATGAGGCGAATTCTATGGCTTCTTCACTGGCTTTTAGTTTTAACATTTTCTCTATCAATTCTTCAGAATAAGTATCTGTCCATTTTCTGCTTAATCTTCTGCTTTTTTCTTAAGCTTGTTTTGGATGTCAATATTTTTTAAGTGAGAAGTTCTAAGATATTGGATGATAACTGCAATATTAGGTACAAATATTTACGGCTTATTGATTGAAGAGTTTGTTGTTTATAAGATTTTCTTTTTAACGTTTTATTGTGTAGGTGCTGGAGCTTCAGCTTTCTTTTCTTTGGGCTTGTTATGTTCTGGGAATAATTCTACAAGTGGTTTAGAAACGTGCTTTATTACAATCATGTTTATTAGAGTGCTTTATTCAGATATTTGGATTCATCTAA
>CAYIGE010000089.1:0-3971 GCA_964362835.1 Candidatus Woesearchaeota archaeon | reverse complement strand
TAATTCCTACAATTTAATTGTGAAAAGAGTATTTTTAAAGCTTTCTATTAAATTTCTCTGGTGCATTAAGTGTCCATAGGTAATCCCATCTTTCTTTCCGATGCAGATATATTTATAAACTAAAGGTACCTAAAAAATGTATGACAAAACTTCAAAAACAATTATCCAGAAAGGTTGGAGATAAAGAATATGCTAAATATGTGGTAGTTATTCCGCCAGAGAAAATTAAGGAAGTAGGATTTATGGAAGGACAAGAATTAAAAATTGAAGTGAAAGATAAAAAAATAATAATCAAAAAAATTTCAAGATAATTTCATTGAGCAGAATTATTATTTCTTTTAAGAAAAGTTTCTTTTGTTAATTCTCTTATTGCTTTTACAGTATCTTCTATAGCTTTTAATTCTTTTTCTTCTATTTGATCACTATTCAGATGTCCCTTATTTGTTATTGTCCAGATTTTTATGGGAAATCCCATCCCATAAGCTCCAGTTTCTATAGCATCGGAGATTACTTTATACACAAGTAACTTTCCTTCTTCTATTGAAAGTGAGCATACATTAAAATCTTTTAAGATAACCTGCGAAAAGGGAACACCAATTCCTATAGCACAATAATCCTCAATTTCTACATCTATGCCATCTGGAGAGATTTCATATATTATGGGTCTATTATTTTGATATCCTGCAAGGATAAGTGTTGCACTTGGAGTTTTTTCTTCTGCATCATTAGAGCCATATAAATCTCTAAATTTATTTAGCATTTCACTTCGCAAAGAATGAACTATAGAATTACATAAAAGTTCTTTTATCTGCTCAATTTTTTCTCCATCTTTCAATTCCTTTGGGATGGTATCTATTTTCTTTTTTATTTTTTGAATAATTGACACATCTCCCGCTCCCGCAATTAAGATGCCATTAGTTACGGGTATAATCTTATCTAATGTAATCTTCCTAATTGGTCCAGCACTTGAACCCATGGTCATTTGACTATCTGCACCAATCACAATTCCATCTTTACATGCACAAGCTATTATTAATGTCATCTTATAAACTCTTACTTATTTAAGATTCAAGACGCTGTTAGTATCCCATCCAGGATATTTACTGTAAACATATTTAAGTAGATTATTTATAGAAAATCTTACATTAACCTCTCTCTTTATGTCTTTTATTGATTTTTTAATAGAAATGCTTAGTGAATCAAAGAGAGGTTTTATATGTTCAATTCCAGAATTTGTTAATCTAAAAGTAGAGAAATTTTTGAAAGGATTTGTCGTTTCTTCAATTAGACCTTCAGTTTTAAGATTTAAAATATCTGTGTATACTTCAAAATCACAAGGACCATAGAGATATCTGTGAAATGAATTGTAAAAATTCGGTAAAGTTTTATTTTCTTGTCCAATCATAAAAAGCAATTTCATAATTCTTAAACTACTATCAACAGGTTCACAAAAATCTTCTTCTTTTCCAGGAGAATACAAAGCCATTAAAATCCAATCCTTTCTTTCCATACCTCAGTTAACAAATACATATTTATAAATATTTACTTTTAGATAGGTACCGAAAGGTTTATATACTATAGGTACCTACTAAATATATGGAAAATAAGCATATATCTTGTCCCCACTGTAAAAGCAAAGAGATAGTCAGGAGAGGATTTAAGCAGACAGAAGCACACGGAAAAAGGCAAAGATACTTTTGTAAGTCTTGCTCTAAGAGGTTCGTACCACGAGACCCATTCTTTAGGATGAGGAATAGTCCTCAAAAGATAACTTGTGCCTTAGACCTATTTTGTAGAGGATTAAGCACAAGAGGAGTGCAGGAGCATTTTAACGCATTTTTTCCTCATAATTCAGACCATAGCACAATTCTAAGATGGATTAGAAAGTTCAGCTTGAAGATTGCTAATTATACTAATAGTCTAAAAGTTCGGACAGGCAGTTATATAGAAGTAGATGAAATGGAATATCACAGACGAAAAAGTCATAAGAAAAAATTAGGAATTGATAAAAACTGGTTTATTGATGCAATAGATGTTAAAACAAGATTTATGTTAAGTTCTGCTTATGTCAAAAGTAGAAGCCAAGCCAATATTAAAAAGGTATTATCTAACATCAAAAATAAAACTGATAATATCAAAATAGTCACAACTGATGGGCTATTTGCATATGAGAAAATTGTTAAGCAAAATTGGGGTTATGACAAACATGCAAGAAAGTATAATGTTCAGCATAAAGTCGTGACTCAAAGCAAGAACGATGGCTTTAATATTTGGGTTGAACGAATGCACAACAGCATAAGGCAAAGAACAACTGGATTTAGAGGACTACATGGCTCTGTTGAAAGTGCTTATGCTATCATGAAAGGCATAGAGATTTTTTACAACTTCATAAATAAACATGGTGCTTTAAATGGTAAAAGTCCGTCTGAATTAGCCATTCCATCATTGCAATTTCAAACTGCTAATAGATGGCTTGAATTAATTAAACTTGCTAATCAGCAAAGTATTTAAAAATGAAAGTGTCCGAAATTGTCAAGAGAATTTATTAATTATGCCCTTATACTTTTCTATATTCACATCTGCAGTCCCCTCTTATATCGCTTGTTCCCCAATATATCACTCTATCCAATATACATTGATACTTATTTTCAGAATCTGCCCAATAATTTGGAGTTTCATAATTATTTCTTAAATAAATTGAACAGTCATTGACAGTAAGTCCTGATTGAGTTTCTGTTTTAATTTGAAACGAAACTGTTTCTACATTCAATGTACCCCAACATTCAAATCCAAAAGGGTTTTTTATTACTTGATTAATTTGAGTAGAAACACCCCCATTATTCTTTTCTATGTTATTAGAAAAATATAAACCAACAATTATTCCACCAACAATTAGTCCAATAATCGCTCCAATTATCCAACTTTTTTCCATGAAATATAAACGAAATGAATCTTTAAAAATCTGCCGATTTTATTTATCTATTAAGGCTAATAAAATTTTTCCTATCACTAAATACAAGATAAAAAAGACAAATACAGTACCAAAATCTAAAACAATGTTTATGAGATTATGTTGTGTTTCATAATAAAATTCTTCCACTAATTTGTAAATAAATCCTATTGGTAATACATAATAAAGACCAATAGAAAGAGTTTTGAAATCGGAGTCAAAAGAAGAAAGTTTTAGAAAAATAAGAATTACAACAAAAAACAGAAAAGTTGGAATTGCCCAAAAGTAAAATAGAAGTTTTAAAAAATTAGAAGGATAGATAGGATTAATTAAGTAAAATAGAAACAAAAAGATTATAACTATGATTATGCAAGTTATTAATATTAGATGCCATCTTCTACTCTGATTTTCTTTCATTCCAATTATCAACTCTTTTTACTTAAAAATCTACCGATTAAGACCACTTAACGCACCAGAGAACTATTAAATCTTATTAAAAGATATAAAGAAAAAATAGAGTTCTGCATTATTAAAATTGCTTTTGTTCTTTATTTGTGTGAGTTACTTATTGCAGGCGCCATTTGCACAGCCATTATCACAATGGTATCTTTTGGATGTTAGTCTTGCATCTCCTAAGCAAAGATATTCTTTAAGCCAGTTTGCATCTCCTGAGCCATAACAAGCATCTGTAAATTTGTCTCTGTTTGCATATCCTGCTGTTCCTTGTAAATATTTGTCATCCCCATTGTCTGTGTCATTGCATGCTCCTTTTACTGAACTAATTGCCTGCCCTGTCATTTCAACAATTGTAAAAGCAAGAGCCAGCACAACAAGAACTGCTAGCACAATATATATCCCCTTATTTTTCATATATAAAATTATATTGTGAAGTTTATAAATGTTTTTAAAGTTTGAATGACAGAAAAATTAATGAGATATATAGAAAAGCAGAAGAAAATAGAAAATGATGTTTATGATGCAATTGACGAGATTGCTGAAGAATTAAAAGTGCGTGTTCCTT
>CAYIGE010000088.1:0-4003 GCA_964362835.1 Candidatus Woesearchaeota archaeon | reverse complement strand
AAAGATATTGATGAGGTAAAAAGTCGGAAAGGGAGCCACGTTTCTCTATCAAATGAAAAAATCCACATAACAATTGTTTTGCCCTTAACAACAATAGGAATCTTTAATAAGATATCCAGAATTACAGGAATACCTAAAAAAGAATTTTACTAGTTATAAAAAAATTCTTTGTATAATGGGCATTTCAAATTCAAAATTCTTTTCTTTTGTTATAGAGATTCTCTCTTCCGGGAAGGTTTCAAAATGATGTTTAACTGCCTTTATAAATTTCTTTCTTACCTCATCAATATCTTTACCTTCTGCAAAGACATTTATATCTGGGCTTGATGCTATAAAAACAACCTCAGAATTTTTTCTTTCTCTTTCAATCACAATATTAATTCCTATTTTATTCATAAGACCTTTATATTTTCTGAATTTAAATAATTTTCTCTTTCTCAAAATTTCCTACAGGCTTACAGCAAACAGGTATGACTGGACGAACTGGCCAACAAAAACAAACATGAATATAAGCGGTGAAGGGTTACCCGAAAAATAATTCTTGGATTTTTATTTCCCCTTTTTAGTGATAACAAAAAGAAAGGATTTAAAAAGTATAATATTTATATCTTAATGGATTAATAATAAAATGATAAAATATGGGTTAACAGGAAAATTGAGGCGCGGATTTTATGGGGTTGCTACAGCGGGCGCCCTGGGCATTGGTTCTCTAATTGGTTGCAACGATGGTCCTACTAAACTAAGGCTTCCACCACAAACAAGCTTGGACGTTGTTCCAAATTCTGGAATAGCTCCAGTAAATAGCAGAGTTAGATATGCATGCACAGATCCAGATGGAGCAGAAGATATAGCACAATCTTATTTGGTTATAGGAATGGATACTATTAGAACTAAATCCCTTGATTCACTTGTTACTTTCACTCAGAATACAGCAGTAAAAGGATATTGCAAAGATTTAGATGGACAGACATCAACTGCAGGTCCTATAAATGTTCAGGTTTTGCAGCCTTCTTTTTCCCAGACAGCAACGCTTGAACCCCCCATTGGCATAAATTATTCAGCCACCCTTGAGTATTTGGCTTCAGCAACAAGAAAAATTCTAAGAAACGGAAATTTAATAGATACAAAAATAATCACAGGACCAAGTTATTCTGAAAGACTCACTAATAATCTGAAAGGACAATCCTGTTTTGTTTTAGAAGCTACTGGAGTAAGGCCAGACACTGCCTGTGTTGAAGTTCCTAATTATTTGCCAGAAGTTAATTTAATTCTTCCAAACTTGAATTTATACTCGGGAGATTCTATAGTTTTAAATCTTCAAAGGCCAACTGACAAAAATCCAGAGGATAATCCTGTTCGTTATGTTTCTGTGCGTTCTCTTGACGGAAAAACAAATCCAAGCATAAATGATTCTTTATTAACAATAATGGCTAATCAAGCTTCAGGGCAGTACCAGGTTGAAGTTGGATTTGGGAGCACAAGCGGGGGTTTGGAAAGAAGGACCTTAACAGGTCAGATTTTACCAGACCAGATTGCGTTTTGGAGCAATCTAGGAGGAAACGAGGATATTTATTCAGGGGACCTTGTTAATGATAGCTTAGTAAATATTAGAAGATTAACAACTGACCCAGGACAAGACTTAGAGCCTGCATGGTCGCCTGATGGGGAATATCTTGCTTGGGCAACTAATAGGGATGGAAGATTATCAATTTATATAATGAAAAGGGATAAAACTGGTTTGAGAAAATTAACTCCCACAGCCAATATTGATTTCCTAAGCCCTTCCTGGTCTCCTGACGGAACGCAAATAGCTCTTTCATTTATAGATAGGGATTTGGGTACTAATGGTATAGCAAGAATAAATTCTGATGGAAGCGGATTAATAACAAAATTACTTGAGAATCCAGGTATAGGTTATTTGCCTGAGGGAATTCATTGGTTTAAAGACGGAAGGATTTTCTATAACGATATTATTGAAGGTAATTCAGAGATTTTTTCAATAAATCCTAATGGTGGTGGCAAGACAAGGATTACGAATACACCTTATAATGAAACTTTACCTAATGTTTCTCCAATTGGTGACAGATTAGCTTTTGTCTCTGATCAATTTGGAGGAGAATTTTCAGGACTTGAAATTATGTCTATGGCTATTAATGGAACTGATATAAGAAGAGTTACTAATACTTTTGAAATGGAAGTAGATCCAAAATATTCTAATGACGGAACAAGGCTTCTTTATGCTAGATGGAATTCTGTGATAAATGCTTGGCAAATGAATCTAATAAATCCCGAAGGAACTTGGGAAATACTTTTATCTATAGATGGTAGATACCCTGCTTGGCGTCCAAGACAATAATCTTAAACAAAATTTATAAATCTTAAATCCTTATTCTTTTCGATGGAAAAAAGGGGGTTGTCTGAAATTGTTGTTACATTGATAATCATTCTTCTCACACTGATTGCTGTTGGAATTATCTGGATAGTCATTAATAACATTATTAAGTCGGGTGCAGAGCAGATAGATCTTGGACAAAATAATATTAACCTCGAGATTAAAAAAGTTCAGGTCGAAGGAGATAAGGTTACTGTTTTTGTAAAGAGAAATGTTGGAGAAGGGGAATTTGTAGGAATAAATTTTATTTTCTCTGACGGTTTAAATAGCGAAGTCATAAGAAGAGATGCCGCATTGCAAGAATTGGAAGAAAGAAGTTTTAGTTTTACACTAACTACTTTAAGCATAGGAAACCTTAAGACAGTTTCAATAGCCCCCATTTTTAAATTAAGTTCTGGAGTAGAATCTTCTGGAATAGGGACGGAATCTGTTGGAAATACTGCAGATAGTTTTGATACTTCCAAGATTGTAGAGGGCATAGGAACAGGTTCTGCAATTGCAACAGGAAATTTTGCTAAATACGGTGCTCCAGGATTTGGAACCACAGAATATACTATTTCTGGAGGAGAAAATTTAACTTTAAAAATTACAAGAGTAGTCATTAGTCCACTAGATGTACATTTAGGGGATAATCAGACATTTATTGCTTATGTTTCATCTCCATATAATATTACAGAAGTTATAACGAGAACACAATTAGATAATGAAGTTTTGATTCTACCTCTTGAAAAAACAGAGAATCCTGGCGAGTATATGGCAACATGGACAGTTTATGATACCCACACAACAACTTATAGAACAAATTTCACAGCAAAAGATTCTATGGGAAATGAGGACACAGTGACAATGTCTTGGACAGATCCATGTACATCTTTAAGCAATCATGGAACTACAACAACAATTTCATCTCCTTGTTCTGTTGGAGCATCTGGTGTTGATGGGGTTGATGTTGGAAATATTATTATCTCAACAGGAGGCAGCATAACTGTTAATTCTGGGGGAAACTTTATTTACACTCCAGGTTATTCTATTTCTTTTTCTGGAACAGGAAAGATTCTTCAGGGAGGTGGCTCCTTGAGAAAAGCCTACATTTATTACAATGATGCTGATGGAGACCTTTATGGTTCTGGTTATGATTGGAAAACAACTACAACTTCTTCAGGAGATACAAGAGCTGATCTCGCTTTAGGAGAGTCTGACTGCAATGATACAAATTCAACCATTAATCCTGGCCAAACAGCATATTTTACTTCACCAATATCAGGAACTTCATCATATGATGTTAATTGCGATGGTTTAAATAATAAACTGTATGGTGGTGAGAATGGGCAGTGTGAAACTTGCTCCGCTCCTACAGCCTGTGCTTCAGAAGCAAATGGAGTTTCTAATGCTTTTAATGCTGTGATTGCCTGCGGGACATCTGGCACTTTTATTACAAGTGCAGGCTCTTGTGAAGCTGGAGCACAAACATGTAATACAGCATGTACGAGCGAGTCCAGAACCCAAGCTTGTCGCTAACCACCATATAGCTATTGGTAAATAATTTTATTAGACATTATCATAATTAACTTTATTAATGATTTTTGGAGGCAGATTTTTAAGTCGAAACAC
>CAYIGE010000087.1:0-4230 GCA_964362835.1 Candidatus Woesearchaeota archaeon | reverse complement strand
CCGTGACTGGAGTTCAGACGTGTGCTCTTCCGATCTTCTAATTCTGTTTATCTTCCTGGAAGTTATTGTCAGACCTCTCTGCAGTTTAGTTATTCTGATTTTGTTTCTACTTCTGTTATTGCTAGAGTTCAGGTTGATGATGATGTCTTTGATTTATATGAAGGTTCAAGGTTTTTGAATAATAAGTGTGTTGTTAGAAAAGTTTCTGGAGATTCTAGTTCTGGAAGTATTGAGATTTATTGCGGAAAAGATACTTTCAAATTGTCTAATTCTGCGAAATTACTTGATGTAAATGAAGATGTGTATAAAGTTGATAGAAAGACACTTGCTGTTGAATCTAGTGTAAAGTATTCTATTAAAGGAATAATAAAAAATAGCACGGGGGTTTATTACAATATTTCAGGTGCTGATGGTAAAATAGAAGTTATTGAGACTTATTTAGTTAGACCCGTTTCTCAAACTAAATTGTTTGATGCTAGTTATGGAGAATATGAGAAGTATATTGCTAATGCGACTTTGCAATATGAACTACTTGCTGATTCTTATGGTAATGTGAAGAAAGATATTGGAGAGTCTTATGGCGAGGTGGCTTTAAGCACAGCGATTCGTTTGTCTATTTTATATGAGAAAAAGAATACAGCTGTTAGGCTTATAGAAAAATATCTTAATTCTTATCCTAATGGAAAAGATTCTGCGGAATTTGTTTTTATGTTAAATAATATTTATACAAGAGATAGTTCCTCTGCAGGACAGAGTGTTCAGACGGATGATGGTTTTCATATTGTGAAACTTGTGGATGTTACTGGTTCTGGAAAGAAATCTTCTGCTAAGATTGCTTGGGGTGCGGATAGGCCTGAAGAGAAAGTTGTTGAGCATGGGACAACTATGAATTTTGGTCTTGGAAAAGTTACATTGCTTTCTGTTAGAGATGCTGAAAATGTGGAAGTTGATGTGGTATGTAATAATAGGCAAAATAGTAAAGATTACAAAGGTCCTCTTAGTTTGAGAGGTTCTACTATTACGGCATGTGGTTCAGTGATTAAAGTTTCAAATATAGATTGGCAGAAATTTGTTAAATTGACTATTTCTCCTGTGACTAGGTCAAGTACTGTTGGAAACTTTACGGTTGGAATTGGAATTGAGAAAAGAGCTATTGAATTAACGCCTTCAAAAGCTAAGAAGAAAATTGAGAACTTAAATGTGACTATAAAGAAATGGGAATCTATATCTAGTAGTTTAGGAAAGATAGTTACTAATTTGAAGGCGGCTTGTTTTGCTACGGCTGGTGTTTTGACCGTTAAGAATTTCCTTACTGGTTTGAGTGGTGAGGCTCTTGCTAGACGCGATTTGATGTCTGGGGAAAATGGATGGACGAAGATATGTCAAGACGAAGTTACTGCTAAAAAACAAGGTTCATCTACATTGACTGAATGTTATAACACTCATGCTCCAGAGATTAGAAAAGATGTACTTGCTAGAACTCAAGCAATTAAGACTACTAATGATGTTACTTCTGATATAGAGAAGAAGTCTCTTTATCCTAGTCGTGAAGGTGTTCTTGCAGGGCAGTCTTTTGATGACGTTGAAGCTAGGAAGTTGTTGATTGAGAAGATTAGAAAAGATTGTAGTATTGTGACTTTCACTAGTGGAACTGGCGAAAGAAATGTTGGTTCTTTAGTTCCAGGCAATGCTAATGCCGAGTCTTATAGTTATACTCAACTTAGAGATATTTACTTTAATTGTCAGACAATAAAAGGTTCTAGCAGTGATAAAGGAGTTTTGAAGGCGAAAACCGATTTAGCTGGAATTAGTAAAACCGTTGATGAAAGGCTGAAGTCTGAACAAACGCTTGGTAATTATAAAGATATTAATGTTTTCTCTATTGGCAATAAAGATAGAGGAAATTATTACGGAGATACTTTAGACTCGCTAAAAGGCCAAGGATTTAATTTGAATGGTTTGGGGGTGGATGGCAAAGTTCCTGCACAGATTGTAGTCAGCGGAACTGATAGTTATTTAGTTACATTTACTAAACCGAACCAGGGATATGTACCTGATAAAGTGTATAAAGTTGAAGGTAAGAATGTTATAATTACTCCTCTTGATTCATCTGCACTTAAGGATTTGAAGATACCTTCTTTATTTGATTTAACTACTCCTGCTAGTTATAATAATCAGTTTGCTCCCGGAGAAACTGTCATACGCTTTTTTGATACAGAACCTTACAAAGGTACTCCTGCAATTGTTCCCTTTGATTTTAATAAAGGATTTTATGCTGCAACTACTCAAAGTCTACCTATTTTAGGGCAGACTAAATCTATTGAATCAAATGGAAGACCTTCCAGTTTCTATGTTTGTAATATAATGGCAGATAAACGCATAGGATTTTACGCTTCAGATTATGGAGATGATCAGTGTGTTCAGTTTAACCTTTATACCGGACAACCATTTACTAGTTTCCCTGGTTTGACAGAATCAGACACTAAGAAACTTGTTTCTGATGCTATAAGAGCACTTGATGAAGCTACGCAATATTATGGGAAGAAGGAAGCTATAATAGGAGGAAAAAAAATTAATATTGGTAATGCTGCGTCTCTTATTCCTGGAACTCAATGTCAGAATTATATGAGTCCTGAAGATTGTAAATTATTGTTTAATGTTTGTGACCCTGTAATATGTCCTGTATCTCGTTGTAATTTTGGGGGAAGTTATTATGTTTCAGATGTTATTCAGTCTGGAATTGTTGGAAGTGTATTGCTTTGTTTACCTAATGTTAAAGAAGGAATTATTATGCCTGTTTGTTTGACGGGTATAAAGGCGGGGATAGATGGATATCTTTCTATATTAAAGTCACATCAACAATGTTTGCAGGAAGCTGTTGATACTGGTAAATATGTCGGTATTTGTGATCAGATTAGTTCTGTCTATATGTGTGAGTTCTTCTGGAGACAGGCGGCTCCTTTGGCTAAGGCCGTTTTGCCTAAATTAGTTGAGTACGCAACTAGTGGAGGGAAGGGTAATGTTCGTGGAGGTGGAGAATATATGACTGTAGCTAGTTCGTGGCAGAATGCGGAAGACTCTGTGAGTTACTTTACTCAAAGTTATGCTGCTAATTCTTTTAAAGCATTTGGTGTGCGTTCTGTTGAAGAGGCAGGAACTGAAGTTTGTAGAGCATTTATTTCAGCTAAAGGCCCTAAAACATTTGAGACTTTGATTGAACCGGATTCGCCTCCACAGTTCCATGCATGGTATAGTACTATTGACTTTACTGATGCGACTGTACCAGCGACGGCACAGTATAAAGTATTTTATCATATTTTTGCTGGAAATGATAGAGGAGTTTCTTATAGTGTTTATTTGAAAGACCCACCTAATGATGTGCAGTATTCTTCTAATCCTTTTGTAATTGTTGCTACTGGTTTTGTTGCTCGCGGAAAATATGCAACTGAAAGTAAACCCTTTACAGCTCCTAAAGGATACAAACAACTTTGTGTTAGGATAAATGATAAAGAGGAATGCGGATTTAAACAAGTTTCAAGTAGCTTTGCTGTAGATTACATTAAAGATTCTATTGTTGCAGATCAGATTACACAAACTGATATTGCTACAGAATCTGAATGTATTTCAGGGAGTGTGAGTCCTGCAGCTTTGTTGAATCCTAATTTACAAAGTGTTGGTGAGGAAGCTTTGAATCCTGCGATTTACAACAGAGGCATTGTTAGAATTTGTGCTACTTCAAATCCTGGGAGTGCTACTGACCCTACTAGATTTGTGAATGTTGGAAATTGTGGAAGCAGTAGAATGGGTTGTTGGTTAGATAAGAATAGTGTTAGCAAGACGATTGAAGCTTCAAATACTCAACTTAAAAATAAGACTTTGAGTGAAATAGAAAAGATACAGAAGAGTAATTTCAATGAGGGTAATAGTTTCAAGAGTTCTGATGTAATACAGAATGAGCTGAAAGAAATAGAAACGAGAATAAATATTGTTACTGTTTCGACAATTGAAGTGATTTTAAGAGATTTAGACAATTTAATGGTTCAGGCGTTTTGGAATAAGGATAAAGCCGAAGTGTTGTTCTGGAAGGCAAAAGCATTTGAGAATGTTTTTGAGAAGTCTGTTAAAGATTTGAGAAATGATAATAGTTGTAAAACCCCAGAGGACTGTGTTAAAAAATATGGTGGTGGTAATTATCTTTGTACCAATGGGTATTGTCAGTCTAAAAAACCT
>CAYIGE010000086.1:0-4280 GCA_964362835.1 Candidatus Woesearchaeota archaeon | reverse complement strand
AATTTGAATGACGAGGATTTGAAATGATAGAACTTAAAACTAAAACGTTAAAAGATATAGAATCTCCATCACAGTGGGACGTAGAAGATGGTTTAGATATTGTGAGTAAAGACGATTTAAAACAAGAAGCGATTAGATGGGTAAAAATATTTAATATTTATTTTGAAAAAGATAAGTCTAAATGGGGTTTTGATGGTAGAAAAAATTATAAGAAAGAATGTGGTATAGATGAATTTGACCAACAGGAGTGGGATGGAATTATCACATTTATTAAACATTTCTTTAATCTTACCGAGGAGGATTTGAAATGAATCGTGGGAATAAGACTCCGAGAGAGTGGATAAAAGAAGTAAATGATAATCTTTTTATTCATAAGGGTATACATTCACATTATATTATTGATGTTGAATTACAAGATGATAATACCTTTTTAGAAACAGCGATGGCAGAAAGTTTTGAATTTGGAATAGCAACAGCACAAGCACATTATTCAAAAGAGTTTTCAGGATTAAAAGAACAATTTAAAACAATGACTAAAGAAGAAATTTTAGATTTTTTAGGAGATTATTGGAAGCCATTTAATACGAAAGAACATTTAGAAAACTGTTTAGTCTGTCAAGATTATTACGAGAAATTGAAAGATGGGGATTTGAAATGACTTGGAAAAAAAGAAAAGAAATTAATTGTACAAGTCAATGCCACGGTTTTGATCCTTGGGGTTCTTGTAAAGAGCAGTGTTGTTCTTATTGTGGTGAGTTTAGTTTGGAAGAAGTGGAGGATTTAGAAGAATGAAACCTTTTTGTCAAAATCATAAAATGGAAATCATAACTTCAGGATGGGTATGTATTTCTTGTGGATTGCACATTCCTATAAGCCAACAAAAGAGTACAACATGGAAATAGAAAAGAATTCAAATGAATGTGAATGCGGACACATGAAAACATTTGAAGAACAAGAATGTTATGAATGTCAGTTAAATAAAGTTCGAACTCCAGATTGGACATTTACAGATATGCAATATCACCAGATGAAAGGTGGATTGTTAAGAATTTGGAAGATGGGATATCTAGCCGGAAAAGACGAGGCAAAAGAACGTAAATGAAAACAGTACACACACTACAGGGATTTAGAGGAGAAAGTGAAATAGCTAGTTGGAAGTGTGTTTTATGTGGGAGTTTAAGTCAACTGGGAAGTAAACAGAATACAATTTCCACATATTTGCTTATGGAATGTTTAGGAGAATGCTCAAAATGACAACAGTTAAATTCATTATCCATACTGAACATGTTAGAAATCCAGAGTTAACAGTCAAAACCATAGCCGAGTTCATACAAATGGTAGTTGGGTATGTTGAGATTGAAAAAGTTAAAGGGGAAGAATGATAGAAACTGAAGTATTACTCATCGGAAGGAGCAACCAAGAAACGAACAATGTGTTTAAAGTGTTAAACTTTCTTCGAGACAATCCGACAAAGAGTTTTACCAAGCAGGAATTGGGAAAGATATTGAAACTCCAATCTACAACTTCTGCAGATAAGACATTTCTTCTCCTTAAAACATATTACTATGATAGAGTTGGATGGAAGAATTTTATGAAAGACAGGAAAAACGATATAAGATTCTTTTGGAGAACGAGAGGAAAATATTTAGATGTGATAAGATTAGTAGATAAAGTTTTATTAGAAGAGGATGCGGATAAGATTAATGAATGGCTTTTCGAGAATGAGGAAGAGATTTATTGTAAGTTGAAGGGGAAAATGTGAACAATTACGTGGAAAATAAATACACAGCGGTAGATGTATTGGAAGCGAATAGAAGTTCTAATATGTCCTACGAAGCGATAGGGTTAGTATTACATGAATATTTAGTTGATCGGTTTCCATATTACGCAAAGGCAATTGACAGTATGATCCCTGTAATGCAAAGCAAACGAGGAACTGGATTGTATTATTGTGCAGGATTGTTAGATTTGGAAAAGAGTTTGAAGGAGGATAACGAAAATGTTTGAAAAATACTGGAGAAATGTGGACATATACAAATGGCAGGCGAAAGTGGTTATTCCAAAAACAAATAAGGTTGATAGGATGGAAGCACATCTTGTTCGTTACCTTGTAGAGTTTGATGATGGATACTTAGGACATCCTAAGACTGAGCAGTTTACAGAAGAGAAGGATGTAGTATATTATTTGTCATCATTCGACCACAATAAGAGGAACTATCATTGGTTTACAAAATTTGAACAGACAACGTTGGATATGAAAATACAAATGGAGATTGGGAAAAATGCCAGAAGAACTTAAAAATAAATATACATTAGATTCCCAAGAAGATCAGAAAATAGATATTGATTTATTTGCAACTATTAAGTTAGGTTTTGTTAATAGAAGTTGGGATGTGAGACTAATGGTTTATCTATCTATTTTATTTTTTCCAATAACAGGAGTATTGTTTATCTTTACTGGAAAATGGGAGACATTTGATTTGAAATATGTATTATTAAAAAGGAGGATTAAGAAATGGATGAAGAAGGATTAAAAACGTTAAAAGAAATAGCTATTTGGATTGATGATGATGTTCATTCACAGATTCCGTTATTACATCCTGCGGTAGATATACAAGAACTAAAAAAAGAAGCGATTAAATGGATAAAAGAGTTAGAACGAGCAGAAATCAAGGAAGAGAGTTATTGTTTAAATTGTAGGGAAATAAGAGCAGTTTTAGAAAGGGGACATAAAGGGCATCAGATACTTAACATTTGCGATCCTCAAGAGCCTCATGGTCCGCACGAAGCGATGATTTGGATTAAACATTTTTTTGGGATTAGCGAGGAGGATTTGAAATGAGTGAATATCCAATTGGTTTAGCAGTAGGTCGGGCTATGTCTAGTTGTAACGACCCTGATAATTTTTCTTTTGGAACAAAAATGTTTTTAGAGTATTCATTTCTAATTGTAGGGAGCTTCTTACTTATCTTACTAATTTATTATACTGCAAAGCGTTATATAAAGAAAGGGAGAAATGAAGAATGACACAACCAAACTATGAAGAGTATAAAGAACATAAGAAGAGATTGGAAGATTTTAGGAAACAATATGAAGAATTGAAGAGACTGGAAAATGAAGAGCGACAAAAGTTCAGAACTGTAAGCTACAATTATGCTAAAGAGAAAGCTCAAGAAAGAGTGGGTAAAGTTTGGATGTTTATGGAAGGTGGGAAGAGTTATACAACGAAGATGTTTATAAATGTAATTGAGTTGTGTGAAAGAGAGGTCATGCTTTCTGAAATTATTTGTTTAACTTATTATGATAGATATTTAGCAGGAGAAGTTGAACATAAGATGGAATACAGAACAGAAAGTATTCCGATGACTTACTTTGATAACAAAGAGAACATTATCGAAGTATCTTTGGAAGAATTTGAGATTTTATCAAAAATAATAAGAAGTAACACAGATACATTAGATCAAGACCTGAAAAAGTTCGGTGGATTAATATTAGGTTCGAGTGAAGATGACGAATATGGAGATGATGAATGATGGGAAAAGTTGAAGAATATATAGAAAAGAACGAAGAGTTCGATGATAAGAAGAAAAAGATTAGAGAAAAACATGGAGAACATTCAGACTATTATAGAGAAGGATGTGATGAATGTGAAAGAAAATTTAAAGACTTGGAAGAAGTACAGATATTGTCCGAGAATAATGACATAGAATATTTTGGTGAGAAACTTAACGAACAAACACTTTCTGTAAGTAAGTTTGTAAGAATGATTGATAAAGTGGTAAAAATAAAAATAGAAGAACAAAAGAAAAAATGAAAACATCCGAACTTAAAGAGATATTGGACAAAAATCCTAAAATGAAGAATAAGATGGATCTACATGATATCCAAAAGATGTTAGCGAAAACTGGGGAGTTGTGTAACAATCAGATGACAGTTACTCGTTGTGAAAATAAACTTGGACAAGCTTTGATTGACAAGAATATACAGATCATTCCGAATTTTAAGATCGATGAAAAGAGCTTTGACTTTAAAGTTTTTCACTATCCAATACTCATTGAGGTGGATGGCAATATTCACAATGATTCAATAAAACGAGCAAAAGACTACCAAAAAGATCGGATGGCTATAAGACGAGGATTCAGAGTATTACGGTTTTCCAATTGGGAAGTTGATAACACACTTCCACAATGTGTAGAACAAGTACAAGCAATTATTACTAACCATGCTCTTAGTGCTCCTGAAATATGGCTCTATCCTAATTCATTTTTTGAGAAAGTAAA
>CAYIGE010000085.1:0-4288 GCA_964362835.1 Candidatus Woesearchaeota archaeon | reverse complement strand
TTTACTTTAAGTCCGACGCCAGATAATTCTGAAATTGCAGGACCGGCAACAAGGGCTGTTGGTCCAGGTTCAATTTCAATGTCATTAGGTGCAATGTCTCCCGTCTTAGCTCTTCTAGAACTTTGGAAGTCCATCAAAATGCTTGCAAGCTCAAAAGGCTCAGTGTCTGAAAATAATAAAACAATATCTGCATCTAAGTTTTGTTTCAATGTTTGAATAGTTCCTTTTTCAGTAGCTTCAATAGCTTTAGAGATAGCCGTCTTCTTTGCAACTCTAAGTTCAGCAAGTCCTCTCATTTTCTTCTTTATCTCGTTAAACTGTCTTCCAGGAAGACCTTTAGAAGATGCAATCATTATTGTTCTGTTTCTATTCATCAAATTAGCTAAGTCTTTTACAACTTGCTTCTTATGATCAGAAACAACAGTCACGCGAGTATTTGCAGTAGCCATCTTACTTTACCTGCACCTCTATAGGTTTTGTCATTGTTAATTTTACAAGAACGTTACGAATATTATCCACTTTCAAAGGCAAAGCTTGAACAATTCCTTCATAAATTGATTTGATATTTTCAATGACTTTATCATCAGACATACTTAATTTTCCAACCGCAATTTTTACATTTGCTTCTTTAACTCTAACTTTAGCAGACTTAGAAATTTTAACAAGAGTATTCTTAATCTCTTCAGCTCCGTCTTTCATCATAACTCCTAATTGAGGAGAAGGCATTTTTCCAGTTGGTCCCAAAATTTTACCAAAAGAACTAGCTACGGCTGGCATCAGAGAAGCATGTGCAATAAAGAAGTCGTATTTCTTAACAAGATTCTTCATAGCCAATTTATCATTATATTTTGCAAATTCAGGCTTTGTTATTGTAGGAACAATATCGCTTTTCTCGTTAAGGAAAGCACAAACAGTTTTATCTCTAAATTTATTAGGAACAGAAACAACAAAAGATAAATTAGTTTTTCTAAAATCCATTCCCTTCAGATTTACAATTAAATCAAAAGTCTGGTCGAACTTTCTTTCTTTCAATGCACGCAATTCGCTTATCGCTTTATTCAGTTCCATTTTCGTTCCAATGTCTTCTACAGTCTGCTTCAACTCCCAGAATACCAAGAGTCAAAGATGTAGTTTAACTTCAAAAATTTTAGTTTTTGAGGTCTCAAAGTCCTTTAGACTTTGAAATGACTTTATGTTTTGATAAAATTGGTTTATAAATTTATTGCTTATTCAACATCCCCAAATATTCCTTAATTCTGCTTACTGTTTGAGGAATAAGGAACTTCTCTATCTTTTGCTCAAACAAATCATGTAAAGTTGCGAATTCTGCCACCCTATACATATTATTTTTCTTATCTACAATCATCAAATCTCTCAGGCGTTTAAGCTGTCTTCGTATATTACTTTCAGCAATTCCCTTGGTTTCCATTGAATTGTCCTGGCGCATCTTTGTTACTATATCTCGCACTTCAAAAGAAGTGAGCTCTTTCTTTTCTTTCCTTGCGTCTTCAAGAGCTAGCAAAATATCTACTACAATATCCCTAGAATCTCCTGGTTGTAGAAGGCCAATGCTTAAACAAATCTTTCTAATTATCTCTCGCCTTGAGCTGTCATAGGGTTTCTCATATTTTCTTAAAGTTATTTCATGTAACGGAACATCTCGGGCCATGTCTCTAACATAATTAGAATAATTATAAAGGTATGGATTCTTAATACAATAATGCTTAAATAGGTAAATCAAAAAGAATAATTATGGATACTGCTAAACATTCAAATGCTAAGCGAGGATTAGATAAAGTTCTAGGTGCTATTAAGGCTTCAGATTTAAGCAGAGATGTTATTTCAGATGTATCAAAGGTTATAGATGCAAATCAGTTCAGACTTAATGATATGTTTGATAGTCTATCCTTTAAAGCTCCAAGTGCTTATGAAGAATGGTGTGATGATATAACTCGTCAAGCAATGGGTCTAATAACGCCTACTCTTCAAAAAGCTCAAGTTCCAATAGAATCAGGTCAACGCCTTTACAGGGAAATATACAAAGCAGTACTTTCTATCTAATTCCTAAAAATATAGTAATCATTATAAATGTAATTATTCAAGTGACGAAATGGAATTAGTTGCATTTCTAGGCAATGACAAAGAAACTTGGGGACAGATATCTGGACTCATAAACCATGGAGAATGGGAAAAAATAATTCTTGTTAAATCAAAATCTGCGGAAGATTATGACTCTCCAAAAGATAGCGAATTAGTTGTTGTTGATACTTCCAAACCACTAGTAGAACTAAAAGAAGAATTAATCACAAAATTAAAACCAAAATTTTCAGGTTTTGACGCTCATGTTTCAATAGCTTCAGGCACAGGAAAAGAACACATGGCTTTGATAAGTGCATTACTCTCAATTCCGGTAGGTATTCGTCTAGATGTATTTACAAAGAAAGGCGTAGAAAGTATTAATTAAAAATTAAAACAAATTAAAAAACCACTTAACCATCATTATCATCAATAACAAAATGATAAACCATGTAACCCATGAATAGGCTCTTCTACTCCATTTAGCGCTTCCAGTTATGCCTAAAACTGTTAGATAAAAGAATCTTCCACCATCTAATATAGAAACTGGAAGCATATTCATCAAAGCTACAAGAATATTGATTATAACTATCCACCATAATAAATCATATATAAATTGGGCGAAATCTCCGTCCCATGAAGGGGTATAGTAGATATTAGGATTTTTTACTTTTGTTATGGCTTTATTGATAAGTCCTCTAAATCCAGAACTATCGGTATTATAAAATCCTACTCCAAGATAAGAAGCTCCATTTCTTTCACCAAGCACTACCTCATAAGAGTGCACTTGTTTAGCACTGTCAATTGTCGTGACCACTACTCTTTGTCCAGGTCCAGTGTTAGAAAGAACATCAGACAATTCTTTTTGACTACGGGTTAATTTTCCATCAATGGAAGTTATCGCACCAACGATATTTTCTCTCAAAGCAGGAGTATCATCAAAAACTACTATTTGAGGATTTTTTTCTAAAATTTCAGAAGTAAGAATTTCTTTCGGAGCATAGTATGTTTTTTTACTTACTGTAACTTTGTTCAGCCCTTCAACGGCAAGCGAAGGAATCATTCCTGCGTTAATTATACTATAATTTCCTACATGAGTAATATCCGAAACATTAACTACACTTTGTGCATATGCATTGAATATAACTCCGCTTGGTGCAAAGCTCATAGCAAAGAAACCCCAAAGGAGAAGAGCAAACAAAACAAACATTACTATATTAGCAAATGTCCCTGCAGCTATTACAGAGAGCTGATGCTTCTTAGGCGCCTTAGCCATCTGTTTTTCATCAGGTTCAACGAATGCTCCAAAGAATGGTCCGAAAAATGCAAGTCCTGTTGTTTTAACTCGGATTCCCCATAATCTAGCAAATAATCCATGTGAAAATTCATGAGATAGAGCAACAATAGCCAACGCAACTAAAAAGTAAGTGAAATACAAAGGCGGAAAGAAAGATTCTAATCCAAATAATTTAGGGAAATAAGGTATAAGTGGAGCAATAGGAGGCAAATTCTTCAATTGTTCAGGAATAGGAGACGAAATATACATCCACACCGTTTTTGAAATCAACCATAATATACTAGCCATTAATATATATCCAGAAGCAGTTACCACATAACTCAATGGTCTTAATATTTTCTCAAATTTCTTTGACGACCAGTCCATCAGTTTCATACCAACTTTAGTGTGATAAAGGAAAATCCATCCTTGTCTTTTGAGATTCTTTCTATCTTTATGTAACATTACAAAAGCAAAAATGCTAAACAGTATCAGAAATATAACATCATACACCAAAAAACTAGCCATTACAATACCTCATCATTTGTTCTTCTTAAGACTAACGGTTCTAAAGTTATGCTTACCACAACGCCTACAAGTGATACTTTTAGAAATAACTTTTAGAGATTCAGACCTCATTTTTTGCCCGCAGTTCTTACAAACAAACATATTTCTAAACAATCTATTCATAGCTGCAGGTAATTTTGTTCCCATATTATACTGTAGAAGCCCTCATTACTACTTTCTGACCTTCAATATCCCAATATTCAACTTGCTGTCCTGCAGATAGTTTATCTTTCAATTCTTCATCATAAGTCAAACTAAGAGTTTCAAAATTCTCTAAATCCATAACATCAACCATATCTCCATTGACTGTTAGAACTTGCGCACGTCTTTTTTCAACAAGAGGCACTTCCAAGTTTTCGCTTCCAGGAA
>CAYIGE010000084.1:0-4492 GCA_964362835.1 Candidatus Woesearchaeota archaeon | reverse complement strand
TCTTCATAAATTCACTTGCTTCTTTTTTCTGTTCATTATCAAAGTAAAATATCACAGAACGATATTGATTGCCTACATCAGGACCTTGCCTATTTATTTGCGTCGGGTCGTGTATTCTAAAGAATATTTCAAGCAACTTTTTATAATCTATTTTTACAGAATCATATGCAATCTTAACAACTTCAGTATACCCTGTATTGCCTTTGCAAACTTCTTCATAAGTAGCAGTATTAGAATTTCTTCCAGCATATCCTACTTCGGTGCTAACAACTCCAGGAACTACTCTGAAAGCTTCTTCAATTCCCCAGAAGCATCCGGCCCCAAACATCGCAATCTTCTTCATATTTTATATATAAAACTCTCAACCTTAGATTTAGCAGCCTGTCTTTTTTTCTGATGTTCTTTCAAAAATGCGTTTATCTTATCAATTGCAATCTGCTTAAGTTCTCCAGAGGTCATTGCCCCGGATTTATAATCATTATATATTTCTTTTAACTTTTTATCATCAGGTTCAAACATATATCTCAAATATTGAAATGACACATCTACATCAGGATTTCCCCCATGCCTGCGATGTTCTTCAAGTGTATCACGACCACCAGAAAAAGCGTATCTTTTTATTTTATTTTCAACTTCTTTTGGAGAATCAGTAGCATAAATAGCAGCATCTTCTTCAGAAGAACTCATTTTACCACTAGCCCCTGTTAAGGGAGGCAAAAAACTGCATTGAACAGAAGCTGGTTTATAGTGTCCTAATTTAGGTAAAATATCTCGGGTAAGTCTAAAATGAGGATCCTGATCAACCGCATGAGGAATTAAACAAGGAATCTTCTTACCTTTTAATATAGAAGGCAGAAAAGCAGGAACAGCTTGCATTGAAGTGTAAAATATTTCCCCAATATTAGAGCTTTCACCCAGTCCGAAAGAAGATTTAACCATTGAAAAAGTTAATTTTTTAGCAACTTTGCACGCTTCACCATACATTAAACCAGCATGCTTTGTGTCTATTATAAAATGCGTCTTTTTAGGATCAAATCCCAAAGCAATAATGTCAAGCATATTCTCATGCAAATATTTTTGAGCGTCTTCAAAACTAAAGTCTTTCTTAAAAAGAAACTTCTCCTCATCAGGAAATTGAAACCATAGCTCCACATCAAATGCATCTTGTAAAAATTTAGTGAATTGCCAGACCATTAAATGCCCTATATGTATTGGCCCGGAGGGAGATCTCCCAGTATAAAGAAAAAACTTATGCCCTTTTTCATATTCATCAAGTAACCACTTCAAATCTCTATGTGCAAAGAATATCTTCCTGTCAAGCATAAAGTTCTTCCCGGTAATTTTCTCAATTCTCTTAAGTAATTCATCAGATATAGGCTCAACTCCAAATTCTGAAATAATTCTAGAATAGTCTACCTTACCAGTCACATCCCAAGGAGTCACATTAAATTTGTCATCAGCCATTATCCTATTAATTATGAAACCAAATATAAACATACCGATAGCTATATTTTTATACTACGGCCTATTTAAAACACAAAGATGGTATTTGATTTTGTAGTCATAGGCGCAACAGGAATGCAGGGGCGTATTGTAACCAGAGACCTATTAGAAAGCGGATATTCTGTTTTGTTATGCGGTCGCGATAAGAAGAGAATAGAGTATTTATTAAAAAATAAAAAGACTAAATTTGAACATCTGGACGCAAGAGACATAGAAAAAATGGCGCGAGTATTCAAGCGTTCAGGAGCAAGCGTTGTAGTTAACTGTGTTGAAGGAGACTGGAATTTAAACATTCTAAAAGCTACAATCAAAGCTAATATTCATTCTATAGATTTGGGTTCAGAGATACCAATGACAAAAGAGCAGTTTGGTCTTCACAGTACATTGAAAGAAAAAAATCTTACTCACATAACGGGTTGCGGTTCAGTGCCTGGAATTGGAAACGTATTGCTGAATCATGCAGCACAAAAATTTGATTCTATTCATGCAATAGAAGTTGGTTTTGCTTGGAACTCCAACATTAAGAAATTTGTAGTACCTTTCTCAATGGAAAGCATTATAGAAGAATTTACTGAACCTGCTACAAATATAAAGAATGGAAGATTTACAAAAATACGACCATTAGACTCATTAATCAAGACTCACGAACCATTTGTAGGAAAGGAAGATTGCATGTTTGTTCGCCATCCTGAAACATATACTTTCTACAAATATTTCAAACATAAAGGCCTAAAAAATGTTAGATTTTACGCAGAATTTCCACCACACTCTTTTGATGTAATTAAACAGCTCATAGATTTAGGTTTTGACAGCAAAGAAAAAATACTAATTGATGGCGTTTCAGTCAGACCAATAGATGTAGTTACTCAAACTTTGAAAAACCTTAAAGCACCAAAGGGATACAAAGAAAAGGAAAATCTCTGGCTTAGGTTATACGGCAAACACAAAGGTAAGAGAAAGAATATGCTCATTGAATGTATAGTAGGTACAAATCACGGATGGGAATCAGCAGGTTGCAACATTGACACAGGAATGCCCGCAAGTATAATTGCTCAAATGATAAAAGAAGAAATAATTAAAGAAAGAGGCAGTTTCGCACCAGAAGTAATAGTTCCAACAATACCTTTCTTTAAAGAAATAGCCAAAAGAAAAATGGTCATTTACGAAAACGGTAAAAAGATAAACTAAAATGAGTTTCATAAAATCAGGTTTTACAGGCGGATTCATAGGAATTGTAATTGGTATTGCAGATATCTTCGTTAATTCAAGGGCTCTTGAAAAAGTAGCGGGTCTAGGATTATGGCTCGCAAGTTCATTCGGAAAAGTCTGTATAAACACTGAAGAAATTCAGTGCACCCTAGCAGAGAAATTTACAACAATGCTCGCAACAATTGTAGGCAATTGTATGGCTTATTTTATTCTCGGAGTTTTAATTAGTTTAGCAATAAGTGTTATAAAAATGTGGTTCAAATCAAAACCTCAAATAGAAACCACTCCTGCAATCCAAGAAGCACCCAAAGAGCAAGAAATAAAAATCCAAGAAGTCCGCCCTAAAAAGAAAGCAAGAGTATCAAAAACTAAAAAAGTTTAATTAACTTCGTCTTCGGAATCTTCTTCTGGAATTTCTTCTTCATCAACAACATCAAGCTCTAACTCTTGCAATATAGCAATTATCTTATCAAGTTTCGCGTTAATTTGACTCAAATCTACTGAACTTCCGGATGAGTTGGAATTGTTTCTTGAAAATCCGCCATTGTTCTCATTTTGCTGTGCAAAACATTCACTACAAAATACCGGTTTGCTTCCAGTAGGTCTGAACGGAACTTGACATTTCTTACCACATTTACTACAAACAGCATCATACATTTCAACATTTCTTCTTTCAGAATTTCGGTCACGAGAAAATCCCCGGTCTCCGCCAAAACCTCTGTCACGAGATCTTCCACCGCTAAATCCTCCGCCACGTCCTTGTGGTCTAAAGTTTCCCATATCCAAATGTTAAATCTTGCCTATTTAAATGTGCTTAGTATTAATTATTTAAGGGGCTTGCAGTAAGAATAGTTCTTGCATAAAACGGCAATGGTCCTTTATAGTTTGCAACCTCATCTATAGCGTTAACCACTACTCCTATCTGACATGCTGGAAATGAGAAGGCATTTTGAAGAATTACTCTTTCATAATCCTCTTCACAATCCATAGCGTATTTTGCTAATGCAATACAATGAGGCTGAACTTCATGTTTAGAAATAAAGGCAACTCTTTCTAAGTCTGAACCCGTAATTTCTCTATTAGGTGCGTTTCGGAGGATAACAAAATCACTATTTTGGGAGGTAGAAATAATCATGCTTGGTCCTGCAAGTCTAGCGACTGCTTCAGAAAGAATGTTAGAAAAGTCTCTAGTCCATCTTCTTTTCAATTGTTCTGAATAATTTCCTAAGGGCAAATATTCTAAGTTAGTTTTCATAAAACATCATTAAATACATCCTTTTTAAGATTAATGTCTAACTCAAATTTTCTTTCTTCTCAATAAATTAGCATTTGTCACAACAGTAATAGAAGATAGGGCCATTGCAATCTCTGCAATAACTGGATGTAAAACTCCCGCAACAGCTAAAGGAATAGCAACTACATTGTATGCAAAAGCCCAGAATAAGTTTTGCTTAATCTTTCTAAAAGTAGCTTTTGACAAATTTATAGCTTGAACAACTCCAACAAGAGAGCCTCTTGCAAGAACAATATCTCCAGATTCAATAGCAATGTCTGTCCCAGTGCCCATTGCAATTCCAACATTACTCTGCTTAAGTGCCGGAGCATCATTTATTCCATCACCAATAAAAGCGACAAAACCAGATTTTTGCAATTCTTCAACTTTCTTTGCCTTATCTTCAGGAAGAACATTAGCAATAACTTCTTTTATTCCAACTTGTTCAGCAATAGCCTTAGCAGTTCTTTCATTATCCCCAGTTATCATTACAGTCCTATATCCTTG
>CAYIGE010000083.1:0-4649 GCA_964362835.1 Candidatus Woesearchaeota archaeon | reverse complement strand
GTGCAGACGTGTGCTCTTCCGATCTGTTTGTTTGGATTGTGGGAAGTACATCTTTAACCAGAGGATAGATGCCAAGAGATGCACACAGTGTAGAAGAGAATTTCAGAAAGAGGCTTCTAAGAAGGCTAAAAGGATAGCAAAGAAGGAAAGGATACTAAAGAAAGCAAATGTTTCGGGAGTTAGCTCAATAATAGAATATGTGAAGATGAATGAGATAACCTGCAATTTGGATATGCCTGCTGAAGAAGATCCCGACAATGAGATTGGGGATGGGTCTCAGAAATTCTTTTCTTGCCCAGAGACAAGCATGGCTTTCATAATGGATATTTGGCCTTTAGCGAGCTTTTCTTTAATATCTGAGGGAACTCTGCATGCAATCATCCAGCGATACGTGGTTGAGGGATTAAGCTTATTTTTCATCATATAATCAAGAAGTATTGTTTCGGCTTGCGTGAGCTCTCTTTTTCTAAGTCTGTTTTCAGGAACGTTGCGTCTTCCATAGTGAAGCTTACCATAGAAGAAATTTCTAACGTGAGAGAACATAGGAATAATCTTATCTTCCTCAATTTCAGGCAATAATGATTTGAGATCGTTTCTTATCTGATTTACCTTGTCAAAGATGTTGATCTTTTTGCCATCTTCCCTTATTTGCGTGTTGATAAAGACTTTGTCTTTATGTTTTGCCATATACATTTTAATTTTCTCCGTTTTATATAATCGGTATCCACCGAGTGTCCCATTATAAAGAATCAGCTATTTTCTCTTGGTATCGTCGGGTCAGAGGCCTGTGAATGTGCCTATTAAGGTGCCTGTGATGATTGCAAGAATTAAATCAAGCATTACTTTTTATGGTAATTGTATTTTTTAGGTTTATCTACTTGGGTTGCACTATTGCGGTGCTGTAATTACTTATGAGCTGTTTTGCTAATTCTTTTACGTCTTCTAATTTAATTGCTTTAATTCTTTCTTCATATTTGTAAAAATCTTCCGCTTTTCCTGTGGATATTTCAAGAAATATTAAACTGTGCATTACATTTATGCTTTCTTCCATTGCTATTTTTCTTAGTCCTACTAGACGTTCTTTTGATTCTGCTAATTCTTCTTCAGTCATTTTGTTTATGTCTTTGAAACCTTGAATAATGAGTTCCTTTACTTTTTGCAGGTCTTCTTTTGTCGTTCCAGCGTAAATGCTATAATAACTATAGTTCTTTTCTCTTTCTATTCTGCCGTTGACTGTATATGCTAGGCCTCTTCGTTCTCTGATTTCAATTGAAAGCTTGGAAGACATTCCACTTGCAAGATATACATTTAATATTTCTAGAGCATCTTGACTTTTGCTGTCTAAAGGTGCGTGCATTGCCAGAACGAATTTAGATTGATTTATTCCGTCTCTTTCTTCTAAAATGTCTTGATTTTTTTGTTTTATTGGTAATGGAGAATATTTCTTTTTCAAAGGTGAAAAATCTTTTTCTAATCTGGTACATATTTTATTGATGTCTGCATTCCCGACTACTGTAACTATGAAATTTTCAGGAGAATATTTTTCTTTGAATATTTCTATTATTTTTTCTCTTGTCAGTGCTTTTACTGTTTTTTCAGAGCCCGTAATTCCATCGGCAAATGGTTTTTCATATAATGCAGATTCTATTAACTCGTAGACTCTTCTTTCGGGGTCATCATGATAAATTTTTATTTCTTCTAGAACAACTTTTTTCTCATTTTCTATTTTTTCTTTATCAAATATAGGGTTTTTTAGGATGTCATGTATTAAATCCATTCCAGAATCTAGATGTTCTGAAGGTAGTTTAAACCAGTATGTTGTGACTTCTTGTGCCGTAAATGCATTTATTATTCCTCCTCGCTTTTCTATTTCCTTTGAGATTTGCTCATCTGTTCTGGTCTTTGTTCCTTTGAAAAGTAAGTGTTCAAATAGATGGGCTACTCCTTTTATGACTGATGTTTCATGTGCCCCTCCAAATGGATTAGAGACGCTGTAACAGATTATTGGAAGGTCTCTTTTTTCAAACAAAACTGTAATACCATTTTTGAGTTTTCTTTTTTCAAATTTCATTATTCTTGATAACATTATCCTTTTATATGCCTTTTTCTTTTTCATCTAATGCCAATAAATGCAGGACACGAGTATTTCACTGCCGAGAAGAAGTATTTAGCTGCGCAGACGTTGGATGAGAAGATTGAGGGTTTGCGAGAGCTGATTAGAGTGGCTCCCAAGCATAAGTCAAGCGAGAACCTTCTTTCGGAACTAAGAACGAGATTAAAGAAGTTTTTGGAGAAATCTGAAAAGACCGCTAGTGTTGGTAAGGGAAAAAAAGGAATACGAAAAGAAGGATTTCAGGCAATACTCGTCGGATTGGCTAACTGTGGTAAATCTTCAATTCTTGCTAGATTGACTAATGCTTTACCTACAATATCTTCTTCTCCGTTTACTACTAGAGAGCCAAATATAGGCACTATGAATTATGAGGGAGTTTATGCTCAAATAGTTGATTTGCCTCCGATATTGGGAAAGGATTTTGATATGAGTATTCTTCATACGGCGGATTATATTATGACTGTAGTTGAGAAAGTAGAAGACCTTAACTCATTTGAGAAAATCCTGGAGCATTGTAGAGGAAGGAGGATTCTTGTAGTAAATAAAATTGATTTATTAGATTCTAACTCGTTAAGAAAACTTGAGGCTCAATTGAAGTCAAAGAGAAATGATTTCGTATTAGTCTCAGCTTTAAATGGTGCTGGGATAAATCCACTGAAACATAAAATATTTGAAGCAATGAATATTATTAGGGTTTATACAAAAGAGCCTGGTAAGAGTCCTTCTAAACAGCCAATTGTATTGCGTGTCAGAAGTACTGTATTTGATGTTGCAGAATCAATATACAAAGGGTTCTCAAAGATTATTGTTGAAACAAAGCTTACAGGTCCTAGTGGAAAATTTGCTAATCAGCGAGTTGGATTGAGTCATGTTTTGAAAGATAGAGATGTTTTAGAATTTAAGACGAGATAAAAAAATTTACTTTCTCTTTTTTATCATTACTATTATTATAACTGCGATTATAGCGATTACAACTAATATCCATGATATGCTTTTTCCTATACTTTGGGATGATTCTGATGCTCCTGCACCTGTGTTTGCCTCTTTATCTGATCCTGAACTAGATGCTGAAGGTTCTGCTACGTTATTACTTCCGCTACTTGAAGAACCTGTAGATGGACTTAATTTTGGTCCTCCACTACCTCCGCTACTGCCTCCTGAAGAGCCTCCTGAACTACCGCCAGCAACTACGCTGTATGTTGTAGTTGTTGAACGAGTATTTCCTGCTTTGTCTTGAGTGGAGCATCCTACTTCAAAAGAAGGGCCTGTTTGAGATGTGGGAGGATTTGTAACAAATGAAACTCCGCTGGAACCGTATGAAGCATTGAGACCGGAAACATGATCTGTACCACTGCAACTACAGGTTACTGTCTCATATTCTTCTACTGTTGCTGGAGTACAGCTGAAAGATAGGGTTGGTGCGTTGCTATCAAAGATTACACTTTCTAATACTGCTGACCCATTGAGATTGTTTAAACTATCATTAGCTATTATTGTTAAGTTGTAGGACCCGTCTATGTAATGGGATGTATTGATTGTTGCTACAAAATTTTCTGTGCCTCCTTCTCTTGTTGCTGTTAGAGTTGCGTTAGAAATACCCGAACTTCTATTGGTGATATTTATCAATACAGTTTCTGTGCCTAATACGATATCATGAATACTTAAATTGATTGTGAACAGTCCTTGAATATTTTTAGATGAAAGATTTGCTCCTTGGACAAATTGGCTTGAGAAGTTAGATGTTGTTGCAATTGGAGGAGTTCTATCTATTTTTATTGTTTGACTTGAGTTAGTAAGATTAGCAATCAAACCGCTGGTAACTGTAGCGTTTGAGACGTTTGCAGTCAGGGAATAAGTTCCCTCTAAGAGTGTGAAATTAATATTAGAAGAATTAACTGCACATGAAAAGTCTGGGCCGTTGCCTATTCTGACACAGATTCCTGTACCATTAGCTACTTGCATCCATCTACCAGTTAAGTTTACAGTGCCATTTGCAAGAAAGGTATTATTCATCAAAAATGTTACGTTGAAGCTAGCCGCTGCGGTTCCCCATCCAGTGATTCCTGTACCATTAATAAAAGTTACATTAAGAAATGTTTGCCCCAAAGAAAGATTTGTAAAATTAGATCCAGATCCAGGAGAGACTATTTTGATTGCGTTATTCGTTCCGAGTTCTGCAACGACGAGCCAAGCAAGTATTACCATACTTAAAAGAATGCTGAGAATCACTAAACTCTTTTTTTGCATGGGAGATATGAGAATGTTTAGTATTTAAACTTTTTTATATTTGCCTGCTTTATATTTTCTTATCATAAAATAGGCTGTTACTCCGAGAGATATTGTAATCAAGATGCCCCATACAATCCAAGAGTTTATTTTAACTTTTTCTTTAGAAGTGGCTGAATTTCCTTGATTTCCTTGTAACTTGTTTTCTGCATCATTACTTATATTTGATAGAATATTTGATGTTTTGTTTGATGAATTTGACGATGGTGAGCCTCCGCCGGAACTTCCACTACTGCCTCCCCCTGAAGCA
>CAYIGE010000082.1:1717-4697 GCA_964362835.1 Candidatus Woesearchaeota archaeon | reverse complement strand
GTAATGTATGACAGATATTTTATTATTAATTATCGTCTATAAATTATAATAATTAGGCTATTTTTTGGTGCTAAAATGTATCAATCACCAAAAATAAATAAGAACAAAGCATTTAAACCCAGTTATCCTGAGAGAATAATGAACAAAAAAAGAGCCATAGGAATTGCTATAGTGTTGTACCTAACGACATTTATCATAGGAATCGTACTGACAATAATAACAAGAACAGTTTTAGAATCACCCCAAAATATTCCTACAACCTATTGGATAATTACTATTATTGTAACTGTATTTCTCACAAGCCTCGCAAGCCTTTGGTACTTTAACAAAGAGCACATTGCAAGGAATATAAAAGAGGGATTGAAACTTGGCGTAATTTTCATAATCTCCGGATTTATACTAGACATCTTGTTTTTCATACCAACTTTTTTTACAGAAGCGGGCGCACAAATATTAATTGAATACTACACAACATCTTCATTTTATATGACTCTCTTTTTAGTCATTGCAACAACAATATTTATCGGCTCGCGTGGTGAAAAATCACAAAAAGAAATTGCAGAAAAAAAGCCAACTAAAAAGATAAAAAAATAATTTTCTATCATAAAAATATATAAAAAGTTAAAAGCGGCGTGTTTTATGATTTAATATGATAGAAACATGGCCGTCCAACCTTAAATGGGAAAAACTTGATAGCCTTGTAAAAGGTTACAAAGAATTATTAGTTCCTGATGTAAAAACATGGGTGACTATCAAAGAAAAACCAATCACCGCTGAAAGAATAAAAGAATTAAGAAAAAGTGGGTTGGATTTCTTTTTAAGGGAGAGGGTGTTTGAAGAAGGATACTTTATCCCCGCTAGTAGAAATTGTCACAAACCTATGATGATAATTAAGAGAAGTTTAACTGGGTACGACAGAGACGTTACACTTATGCATGAGTTAATACATGCTCTATATGAGGATGGGAGCAATATATTATATGATGCTAGCATTAAATTACCTAGAGAAGTACGTCTTGTCAATAATGCAATCGTAGATTGGTTGGCAAGAAAAGCGCGCGCAAATCCAGAAATACTGCACGCTGCAATAAAAATATTTGAATTTGCAGCTCTTGAATTAATGCCCCAAGTATACGATCGTGCAAGTTTTGAAGCTTTTGGGATGGAAGCAAATGGTCAAAGAGTATTTACTTTTATGTATGGCCTAAATGAGCCTTTAATTTATCAAATGGAAAGCTCCAAAAATCTATAAAAATGCGGAGACTAGGATTCGAACCTAGGAAAGCACTAAGCTAACACGGCCTTAACGTGTCCCATTTGACCACTCTGGCATCCCCGCGAGCAGCTATAAGGAGAGAGTCCATTTTTAAGCATTTTCTTTCTAATCTTTTAGTACTATCACGTAAACTTCTTTGCCAAGATACTCTTTCGAACAACCAATCTTAGCGCTAGTCCCAAACTTAGTAACTCTTTTCTTAAAAAAAGTGTGAATATTAGCTATTTTAATTTCACTCGGTAGTTTTTTATTCATATATATCAGATATATATCTTACATTTAAACTTTTCTATGCCTCTACATCAATTAAAATTCTTAAAAAACTAACATTTATAAAGCATTAATAAAAAGCAATAAAATGGACGAGAGAGAGAAAAGAATAAGCTATAATGTGTGCCTCCTAGAATATGCTCTGCCGCAAGTACTATGCAAAACGCGCCATGAACCTGGATGTATACCAGCATTCTCTGGAATTATCTCTACAGAAAGTGAAGTTAGAGTAGAAGTAGAAGAAAAAACGGGTGCATACACAAAAATAAGAGCTGATTATATTGAGCCAGAAAAAGGCCACAAAAGCATCACTCTGCTTGTCGGACATAACAAAAGAAGAAGAAGAAGCCTCAAAGACAGATACGGACAATGGCTGCTAAATATGGGAAAGAGAGACCATCGTATTATCGGCTGGTCAGGCGAAATTCTTGAAAGAGAACTTCCTTTAGAGGCAAGAGAAGTAATAGAAGGCACAATTGCACAATACAACATGTTTTATAGTTTTCGCGCATAATTACAAATCCTTTTAAAACGAATAATCTAACAAGAAAGACATGATAAGCGGTGACGGACAAGGCAGATTACAAAGTCTTGCAACAAATGAAGTTAGAAAATGGAAGCCCAAAGAGGTAGTTATCCCGCCGGATGATTTTCTTTCTACTCCAGCCACCAGACTAAAAACCACAGAATCATTGACATTTCTTAAACAAGAAACAAAAGAACAAAAAGTAGAAAACATTTTTGAAAATACTTATTGGGACTTAAATGACGAAAAAGGCAAAATAACTCCCCTAAAATTTTCAAACGGAAAAACACAGGAAGACATTGTCAAAGAAATAATTGAGCTTATAAAAATAAACACAAAAATAATTTTCCTGCATGGGGCGTGCGGCACAGGAAAATGTCTTGATAAAGACACATTGATATTATGTAAGCCTGATGGGAAAAATTGCTTTGGTCATTATAAGATAAAAGATCTAGTAGAAAAAGAAGGAGAAATAATATCATTGGATGAAAAAGGCAATCTTATAAAATCTATTTTCAAGAACGTACGAGCAACTGGAAGTAAACAATTGTATAAGCTAAAGACTCGTACAGGCAGAGAGATATTAGCTTCAGAAAATCATCCTTTCTTAACGATAAAATCTGAAGGAGTTTCTTGGGTCAAGTTAAGCGGGCTCACCAACAAATCATACATATGCCTCCCAAATAAGATTTACATTAAAGATTCAATAAATTATTTAGAAGATAGCAAATTAAAGATTTTAGGACATCTAATATCAGAAGGCAAATTAGGAGATAAGGCTGGTTCGCCTAAATACTACCAAGACAAAACAATAACGCCATTAATTAGGCAGGATTATGTTAATGCGTTGATGAATGAGTTTCCAGATGGAAAAAACTATTATATAAAAGGAAATGTTACAAATGAGG
>CAYIGE010000082.1:0-1707 GCA_964362835.1 Candidatus Woesearchaeota archaeon | reverse complement strand
AGAATGACCATAAAACAGAAGTTAAAATTAATTTTAATAATAAAGATACAAGATTCGGAACCACAAATAAACTAAGGTTATTTGTGCAAAAATTCGGGCTTGATGGCAAAAAATCAGGAGATAAATTCATCCCAGATATAATATTTAATTTGTCAGAAGAAAAAATAGCAAAATTTATTCAAGCACTTTTCTCTGGAGATGGATGTATTTATACTAGAAAAAGCAAGAAAGGTGAACAAATAATGGTAGAGTATTGTTCAATTTCTAGAAGATTAATACTTGACTTATCTATATTGCTTTCTAGGTTTGGTATCCAACACACAATAACAAGTCACAAGTTCAGAGGAAACCCAACTTATTCTTGGAGAATTAATATTTCTAATCAGGAGAATATAAGAAAATATATCAAGAATATAGGATTTTTAGGTGAGAAACAAAAATTAGCCTTAGAGATATTACGAAGATGCAAAATCCATAAGTTTACAAATATCGATAAAGTTCCCAGAGTAATTAGGGAATATCTAAAGAATAAGGGATACACATATAGCGAATTAAATAGATTTCTTAATTATGAAGAGATAGAAAAACTAAGAAAAAATATCGGCTTCAAAAAGATAATCAGAAATAAATTAACAGATACACCTGACGTGTTCAGACAGATAAAAATAGACTTTCTAAGGAGCCATATAAAAAAGATTAACAAATATCTAAAAGACGAGACTTTATCTTTTATTTGTAACGAACAAATAATGTGGGATAAAATAAAATCAATTGAGTTCGTTAAAGAAGATATTGCTTATGATTTAGAAGTGCCAGATAAACATAACTTCATAGCAAATGGGGTAATTGTGCATAATTCCGCCATAGCCCTAAACGTTGCAAGAAAATTAGGAAAAGCCTCAATAATTGTGCCAGTCAAGGCGCTCCAACGGCAGTATGAAGATGACTATACGGGCAAAAAATTTCTTTACAAATCAAACGGGCAAAAAATGAAAATCGCTATGATGACTGGAAGAGATAATCATGACTCAATTATTAACCCAGGAATCTCATGCGCAGACCCGGAATTGCCGGAAAATATAAAAATAAGCGAAAAGAATTATCCAAAACTTGCAGATTATTTTCACAACAACCCCTTCGTTTCCGGGCACGATGTGCCTGACTATAAACACATAAAAAGACTGTCAGTTGCGCCAGCAAACCCCTATTGGAGCCCAATAGTGCCAACAACATACGAACTAAATCAGCTGAAAGATGCAAAGAAAATAAAATATGAGGGTTGTGACGGAAGAGAATACACTTTCTATCATCGCAAGCAAGGATGCTCTTATTACGACCAATATCTCGCCTACAAGCACGCAGATATTATCATATTCAATGCAGCAAAATACAAGGCAGAACTTACAATAGGAAGGAAGCCTGCAACAGAAATAGAAATTGTAGATGAAGCTGACGAATTTCTTGACGGCTTATTCCAGCAGGATGAAATAAATCTAACAAGATTCGCAAATAGTCTTTCAGCAATTATTCCAGAATCTCTTCAAACAAGAGAAAACATTCAGAGAATTACCGAGATACTAAGAGCAGAAGAGCAAAACAAGCGCGCGTTAGGCATTGACGAAAACCAAGTCTATCACATAGACGAAACAAAGCTAACAAAAGATCGGAAGAGCACACGTCTGAACTCCAGTCACGTAGAGATCTCGT
>CAYIGE010000081.1:0-4724 GCA_964362835.1 Candidatus Woesearchaeota archaeon | reverse complement strand
TCACAAAGTTAGTTTCGTTATTTGCATTTGTTACACTTGCAGTTTTATCGCTTGGCTTGGCCAGTGCACAAGATGGATGTCTTAATATTGCTTCATCTAACTTTCCATCCGCAGTGGTCAATACTCAAGGTACCTTTAGCGCTTCTTTTATTTTAGGATATAATGTTGCAAGTTGTGGTACTCCAAGAAACATCACTGCTATTTCTTTATCTTCAACAATCGCGGGAAATTCAGTAGGTAGTTGGTCTGCGATTAATAGCGGATTACCTTTCATCATGAACGATACCATTAATCTTAGTTCTACAATATCATCAACATTTAATATTCCAAGTACCACATCATGTTCGCTGGTAACTAATGTCACAATAACCACACAATCAGACGGGATTTACATATTCACTCTCCCATCAATCACAGTAACTCAACCATCTTCAAACCTTACAATGTCAGTTGCTGGCAGTCCTTTCAATTCTAACGAAAACGCAACACTAAAAGTAACAAACACAGGAGATATTAAGCTCCCATCTGTGACTATGTCAGCTTCTTTATCAGGTATAACCTTCGCTCCTCAAACATTCTCATTAGATTCAAAAGCTTCAATTGATGTCAAAGCAATATTAAGCGGAATAACAAACCTAAGGTTTGGTTTCAACCCTGTAACTGTTAAGGCAGATGCAGTAACTCAAAGTCAAACAGCAAGTTTCGAGGTTAAGAAAACCTTCTGTAGTGCTGGAGAAACTCTAAACAGCAACTTAACAATCGGTAGCATTGACTGGAGCAATAATGGTGAAGGAGAAGCCGACAACTGGGAACTTCTTGATGAAATAGAATTAGATGTAGAAGTTAAGAATAACAATAACAAAGATGATGTTGATGCAGTTGTAGAAATAGGTTTATACGACTCAAGTGGAAGCAATGTTGCAGATGATTTAGTATTCCTTGAAGATTCAGATAGCGAAGACGAACAAATTGAGATTAATATTAACGATGATGATGAAGAGACAGTTACTTTCCATTTCAAAGTTCCTGCAGATTTTGATGCTGGAAACTACAAATTAGCAATAAAAGTTTTTGACGATGATGCTGGACAAGGTAAAAGTTGTAAAGACAGCTCAAACGATTTAGACAATACTTTCTTCCACTCAATTGACGTAGAACAAACTTCAGATGAAGGTAAATTTATAGTTGTTGATGAAGTCTCTATAGATTCCCAGCTTACATGTGGTCAAACAGCAAATGGGCAGTTTACTCTGTTTAATGTAGGTGACGAAGATCAAGATAGAGTAAGAATAACAATCAGAAACAAAGAATTAGCAATAAGTGAAACTCAAGAAATAACCAACCTAGATAAGGGAGACGATGAAACATTAGACTTTGCGATAGCTATTCCAGCAAACGCGAAAAACGGCAATTATCCTATTGAATTCATAACAGAATATGACTACAAAAATGGAGTTTATCGTCAAGATGCAGATGAGTCATTTGACTATGTTGTTGAAGTTCTTGGATGTTCTGAAAACCTTGGGACAGGTTCAGGCAGTCTCACAAATCTAGAGATAGACGCTATTCTTGATTCAGAAGCAAAAGCAGGAAAAGAGTTAATTGTAACAGCAACATTAAAAAACACAGGAACTGAAGATGCAACATACAGCTTAAGCGCTAGAGGATATTCAAGCTGGGCAGAATTGACAGATATTTCAGACGCAACTATTTCAGTTGACGCAGGAGACAGTAAAGAAGTAACATTCACTCTTCTAGTAAATGAAGATTCAGTTGGAACTCAGGCATTTGACATACAAGTAGCATCTGGTGGAAAAGTTCAAATTCAAAACGTTGAAGTTGAGATAGGCAATGGTAAGGGTGTAACAAGCACTTTATTCAGCATCAGCAACCCAATTTTATGGGTAATCGGTCTAGTTAATCTTGTATTAATAATCTTAATAATTGTAGTAGCCGTGAAATTATCTAGAAAGTAATTAACTACAATTAGCATATTTTTTAAGCTCAATTCTCTTATCAGTTTTGATGAATAATTGGAATTCAATACTCTCCAGATATTTCTTGCTTTTATTTTTAGGCTTGGGAAATTTATTCATTTTCTATATTCTTGCAACGCCTTTAACCATTTACCCCGTTCTCAATTTAATAAATTTATTTTACGATTCTGTTCTTTTGCGAGGTAGTGTAACACAAGCATGTGATTTAGCGACAAATCTTCTTCCATTCCTACAAAATCTGGCTTGTATGGACACAACCATTTTTTTTAAAGGTTATTTTGCAAGCATAATTCCCGCATGTATTGCAGGTTCAGCTTATTATTTATTATTAATATTAAACTTAAGCACTCCAATGGATAAAAAACAACGTACAAAGAGCATATTTTTTCTGATGAGTTCATTTCTTTTTTTAAATATCTTAAGGATATTCTCTTTCTCAATGTTGTATGCAAGCAAAGGATTTGAACTATTCAACATAGCTCACGTAGCAACATGGTATTTTGGTAGCACGATTCTAGTAATATTTTTATGGTTTCTCAATGTCTTTTTATTTAATATTAAATCAATTCCTATATATACTGATTTTAATTTCATAATAAATCAAATTAAAGGTAAAAAATGAGCTTTATTTCAAATATAATCGAATCAGTAGTCTCTATAATTGGAGATTTAGGGTACATTGGAATAGCCATTGGCATGTTAATAGAAAGTTCATTTATCCCAATTCCAAGCGAAGTAGTATTGCCCCCGGCAGGTGTCCTCGTATCAAGAGGAGAAATGTCTTTTATTTTAGTATTAGTAGCCTCAATTATAGGGAGTTTAGCAGGAGCTTATATTAATTATTTTCTTGGATTGCATTTTGGCCGTCGTATAATAAATAGATTAGTTTCAAAATACGGCAAATTCTTATTCTTAAAAAACGAAACTCTAAACAAAGCAGATAATTATTTCAAAGTTCACGGGAGCATTACAACATTCACAGGAAGACTATTGCCTGGAATAAGACAGATTATTTCTATTCCTGCAGGCTTTGCAAAGATGCCCCTCGGAAAATTCACTTTATACACAGTTTTAGGTTCAGGAATATGGTCCGCAATATTAATTTATGTCGGAATGCTCTATGGAGATAACAAAGAAAAAGTAGAATCTATTTTAAGCTCCACAACTATCTGGGTTGTTATAATTCTAATCATTTTATTATTAATCTATTTATATAAAAAGAAAAAACCTAAAAAATTTTGAATTCTAATCGTAGTTTTTTAGGTGCTCAAAGTGTTCATCAGACACACTTTGACATAAAAGATATTAAACAGAAACCTTGCGAGCATCAACAACTGATTGCACTACAAGTTTCTCCACAGCCTCAAGAATCTGACAATCAGCAACCTCTATTTTATAACAATTCCCCTCAATAGATACTTTAGTTTCATTCCCCTTTAACAACTCTACTACTCTATTTCCAGGCTGATTTTCACATGTAACCCATTTATCTTTACGTGAACCAGCTTCCCAGAAGTCCAAATTTCCAGCTATGACTTTCATTTGATTATCACTCATAAAGCTAGAAATACTTGCAACAGCCAGTGAACCATATCTGCAGTCCTGCAGGCCACCACTATTAACTGAAAGATAAGCAACAGCCCCAGGAGAAAGAAGTCTTGAAGGAACCCCAGTTATAGAAATATTATTATATCTTGGGTCATTACGCAAATACAGATTATATTGAATTAGATTTCCAGCTTGACTTTTTATGTAATAAACATGATAGAATAAAGGAATATCTCCAACTCTCTTTTTAGCAAATGTTAGTCCATTATATTCAAAATAGTTTAAACTCTTAAAATAAGCAGTAGATACAACAAAAACAACTACAAGCACCGCCAGAAAGATAAGTATCCCCAATAATTCTCTTTCTATTTTCCTTTCCTTTGCCTTCGGTACGGGCTTATTTTTTATAGCTTTATCAACCATTGAATATTATAATATTCAGGTTTTTTAAATGTTGATATGCAGAAGTCGTCGTCAAGAAGCAAGTCAATTGATTCCCAGCACTTTATATAAAAAAGCATCAACAGTCTTTAAATCGCCATTTATAAATAAACAGTTGTCTTTTTCAATGAAGCTCTCCGTTTCATTTTCGCGAATAATAATCATAGGTTCTGCACCAGGTAAACATTCTTTTTCAGGTAAATCTCTCTCACATTTTCCATAACATACTTCAGTAATCTTTCCAGTATAACTCCCCAGAGAGTTATATATTTCTTGTAGCCCTCCAGGAAGTTCAGAGTCAATATAAATCTGCTTGCCCGCAAAATCAGACAAACTTTTAGTCAAGCCCAACAAAGACGAATTTATGTCATCAGGATGATAAGTAAAATAATATTTTTGTGTTCCAACCGCATAAACCCAATTCTGACCATTGTAAGTAAATCCTTCTTCTAAATCAGTACTTCCATTACCCCCAGTTCCTACACTGCTCAAAGCAAATCCTAATGAACTAAGAACAAGCAAGGCAATAATAACAATTCCTCCAAGGCGCTTTCTTCTCTGTTCTTTTTCAGCTAATTCGCCAAGACTCAATATTCTTCTCATGTCAAGATTTCTTAGAAACTACACTTTTTAAAATGTCCGAAATCTTAGTCTCCCGACCGAAAGATAAAAAAAAGAAAAAAGAAAAAAAAACAAACCGATTTAAACAGTTTCAGCAGTAGCTGTTGTGGACGTAGT
>CAYIGE010000080.1:0-4733 GCA_964362835.1 Candidatus Woesearchaeota archaeon | reverse complement strand
TTTGTATTCAGTTGATGAGAATAATAAGATTGTTCTTGTAATAAAAATTGATAAGAGACCAAATGTTTATGATTAGCTTATAAGAGAGCTATATCTGAAATAAGTTTGGTCAGCGTCTAGGGTAGAAGATTACAAAACTCTGATTAGTTTGCTAGTGTTTTGGAATTACCGTTGTAAATCTCCAGCATCATAATCCTAATCTAAAGACTTGAGATTTGCAACTAGTATTTAAAAAGTTCTAAAACTGTTAATTGTATGGTGATGAATAGAAGAGGTCAGGTGTTTTTGATGGCGACAATTATAATTGTTGGATTGATGATTGGTCTTGTGCGAGTTTCTAATAAAAGTGTTTCACGCGAAGAGCCAGAAGCATTTTTTGATTTAGCTGATGAAATAGGTTTTGAAACTAAAAGAGTTTTGGATTATGGAGTAATTAGCAACTCTAATTCTGGAGCTCTTGTACAAAGATTGTTAGAAAATTATAGCGAGATTATATCTAATGATGATGTTGCTTTTGTATATGGGGATAGTACTCTAATGTCTGCTTATTATTATCAAAGTGTTAATACTATAGCAGTATCTGGAATTGTAGATACTTTTACTTCGATTACATTGTCTAATAGACATGTTATTCAAACTATTCATGACAAGGGTGCTGGTACGTCAACTGTACGCATTCGCGGAAATGATTATACATTTAATTTAAAACCTGGACAGAACTTCTATTTCGTATTGATTAGGGAGGAAGATGATGAACAATTTGTTACGGTTGAATAATAAAGGAGTAAGTGTGATGATTGGATATGTGCTGTTGATTTCTATTGCTGTTGCTCTCTCTACTGCTGTTTTCTTTTATCTTAAACTTTATTTGCCTGATGAAAGACCTGACTGTTATCAAGATATTAATTTAGTTATTGATGGGGCTAGTTGTAAAAAAGATTCTCCTAATCCCGGAGTTTCTACAGTATATATAAATTTCACAAACAAAGGGCTTTTCACGGTTGATGGAGCGTTTATAAAAATTGGAGACTATGACAGAATATTTAGAGAAACTCTTAATAAACCTGAAGAAGGATTGATGTCTCGTTGTAAGAATAATAATAATTTGAGTTTGAAACCAGGTGAGATGTTTTGTAGAAGTTATACCTATAATAATCCGCTTCCTGGTAAACTGCAGGAGATAAGTGTTCAGCCTTTCATTTGGATTGAAAATAAAGCAGTGATTTGTCCTGAAGCGATTGTTAGTAGGAAGATTATGTGTGCTTAAGGAAACTATAAAAATGGAGATAACTAAATTATATTATGAATAAGCGAGGTGTTAGTCCTGTTGTTGCTACGGTTTTATTAATTGTTATAGTTGTTGTTTTAGCTGCGATTATATTTGTTTGGGCTCGGGGGTTTTTATCTGAAAGTGCTGTAAAGGGAGACAGAGCTGTTGAGACTTCATGTACGGATGTTGATTTTGAAGTAAGGGTTGTTTCTGATGCCGGTGAATGTTCTCCTGAAAGCCCTGCTGCGATAGATATCAATAATATTGGAAATATCCCAATTTATGGAATTCAAGTTTTACGCTATAAATCTGATACTGGCTCTATTGACAATATTGCACTTAAAGACCAATCTTTTGCTAGTGGCACAGTAACTGTAGGGAAATCTGCTTCTGTTTGTTTAGACACCGGTGTTGGACCTGGAGACACATTTAGAGTTATACCTAAATTGCTCGCGGAGAAAGGAGATATGAAGATTGCGTATACTTGCCCTGAAAAAGATGGAATTACTGTGGCTTATACTTGATTATATTTTATTCTATTTAATCTTGATACTTTCTGACCTACGAATTCCGCGAACCTTACAGAAGTCGTGGTGGAGACCCTTATCCGCTCCACGGAGGGCAGAGCTCCAGTCAACATCAGAGAACCACATTGGTGTTAGTACTGTTCCAGAATATTTCTGCAACTCTTCCTGGGAAATTGGAACAAAGGCTACTGAATGTTGAATAAACTTATCTTCTGGGGAAATTGAAAAAAAGTCTACTGGACGTTGAATAAAATTAAGATAAAGACCACCAAGCCGTCCGAATAAAAATTCAAATAATTCTGGGTTTTGTGTGTCTGAAAGAGCAAATTCTTTATCTGAAGGCATTAAAACTGCTCTGCGTTCACTTGGATTTTTTGAAGCATCTTCTTGAGCTTGCTTATAGAATTTATCGTACAACTTTCTATTTGGTGTACTATAATGCATTCTATTTGCATTTGCTGTAATTGCCTCTTGAAGCATTGAGTCGTTAGTTAAGTATGGAGAATTTGCAACAACGATTCCTTTTTCCCCTTTGTGATAAATATTGCCTTCCCTTACGTCATTTCCATGTTGAGAGATTTTTGATCTTCTTAGTGCGTTTGCTCTTAAACATGCATTTTCTGAAAGGGATATAACTTTATGACCATTCTTTGTTAATTCTTTAAGAGCCTCGTCAAATCTACCAATAGCTACGCCTGACTCTATTCCTTCTTTCTTAAAATCTACATTAAATTCTACCATATTAAACGGAAAATAATTGAGTTTATAAAGGCTTCTGCTGTTGTGACTAATAAGAAGTAATAACTCTTATAAATTCTGCTCTTATTTGAGGAAGAACATATAAAATGTCAACATATAAAAACTATTTTTTGTTTAGATTAATATGTTTAAGAGAGGTGTTAGTCCGGTTGTAGCAACTGTGTTATTGCTCGTTCTTACAATCGTTATTGGAGGAGTTGTATTTTCAGCGGTGATTCCGTTTGTTAAAAAAAGCTTAAGCGATAGTAAAATGTGTCTTGATTTGCTTGAAGGAGTGGAGTTTGCTGAGAGTAAATTTAATTGTTATAATATGACTACGCCTATATTAAATGAAACTGGTTTTTCTATAAGGCTAAAGAAAGAAGGAATTTCAGGATTTAGAGTTGCTCTTGTGGGTTCTAGCGGAAGTTCTGATGTTTATGATATTAAATCAGGCGTTACTATTCCTGTAATGAGAATGGTTGGAGCTGGTCAAACAGGTTATAATAAGGCTCTTGAATTTCCGAGTGTTGGAGGACAACGTAGTTATGTTGTTAATAAGAGTTATAGTAAGGCTGAATTGACACCAATTACACAATCTGGTGAGATATGCAATTTGGCAGATACCGTGGAGTTTACACTTTGCTATAAAGATGTGGTTTTGTAAAGATGGTAATTTTAAGTCGGAGAAGAGGTCAGATTTGGGTTGAAACGGTAATATATACTTTAATAGGAATTGCTCTTATCGGGCTGGTTCTTGCCATACTAACGCCTAAGATAAAAGAATTCCGAGATAGGTCAGTTATTGAACAGACTATTGAGTCTTTGAATGTTTTTGACTCAAAGTTAGTTGATGTTTTAGATGCGCCTGGAAACAAAAGGAAAGTAACATTTGGTCTTGAAAGAGGCACGGTATTTATTGATTCTCTGAATAATACCATTAGATATGTTTTGGAGGAGTCTAACGTTCGTTATTCTGAACCGGGAATTTCTTTAGACATAGGTCGTATTAATGTCACAACTGAAGAGCTTACTGAAGGATACACAATAACTCTTTATTTGTCTTATGTGTATAATATAACATTTAATGGGAAGGATGAATCTGAACAGTTTACTCCTGTAAGTATCCCTTATGATTTCTTCATAGAAAATAAAGGAACCGTTGATAATAAGATATGGATTGATATTACTGAAGGTAATTAGGTAGATTTAAATGTCTTTGAGTGTTTTTATTCGTTGAGGTGAAATATGGTAAACGTAAGTCTAAATCCTAATCCTGTTGTTCCTGCTTTGCCTCGATTTACTGATAAAACTAAGATTGATGTCAGGTACGCATTAATAGAACCTTTTGCAAACGCACATATTTATTGGGACTCTAAAATTGGTGAACTAATTTATGATATTGAAGAACCTATCCTTAATGATAACGAGAAAAATGTCATAAAAAGACTTGAGGATGCTATGACTGAACTTATTAATGTAAATGTAGTCACTGAAAAGACTCCTGATAAAGTCATGGAGTATGTGGATAAAACGGCTAAATTTTTAATAAGTGAGCTTAACTTGAAATTAAATGAAGAGGGTTATAGGAAAATATTTTATTATTTATATCGAGACTTTGTCGGAATGAATGAAACTGAACCGTTATTGAGAGATTATTTTATTGAAGATATTGAGTGTAATGGGATAAACACTCCCATTTATGTGGTTCATAGAAATTATCATAATATTAGAACGACTTTAATATTTAAAGAAATAGACCATTTAGCAAGTTTTGTTGAAAAATTGGCGCAAAGAGCAGGGAAATACGTTTCTTATTCTGAACCTCTGTTAGACGGAACTCTTCCGGACGGGTCCAGAATAAATGCAACATACACTCAAGATATCACTTCACACGGACCTACTTTTTGCTTTAAAGAGGGATACTTGCAATTAAGTGATGGAAGAATAAAGGATATCAAAGAATTATTTAGTGAACTTAAAAATAATTTTGGCTCTAGAGTTGAAGAAGGAAATGAGATTGTAGAAGTTTCTAACTTAAATTGTTGTGGAGTAGATGCTGATACGTTGCAACAGAAAGATTCTCAAATAAAATCTATAATAAAACTTACGCCTCCTGAAAAACTTTCTAAAATTAGTTTTGATGATGGTGGCGAAATAGAAGTAACACTCAACCACAAATTTCATGTCATGGATGA
>CAYIGE010000079.1:0-4789 GCA_964362835.1 Candidatus Woesearchaeota archaeon | reverse complement strand
GGATGGTCTAGCGGAAGTGTAACTGGAGGAAGTCCTACAAGTGGAAGCACTACTGGTGGAGATGGATCTACAAGTGGTTCTACTAGTGGCTCGTCTAGTGGTAGTAGTGGAGATTCTGGAAGTAGTGGGTCAACATCTGGCGGAGATAGTGGCGGAACTACGGGAAGCGGGGGAGTAATTGCGGAAGAAGATGCGAAGTTTAATAATTGGTTTGTTAGATTTTTTAAGAAAATTTTTGGTAATTAGTTGATAGCTCTTATCGTGGGATTTATACAAAGTTAACTGATGTTAACATGCATAAACTTTGCCCTCCACATTGAGCAAAGTTTATATATTTGTTTTTACTTTTATCGACGTGATTGACAGATTTAAAAATATTTTTGGGATTGATGTAAGAGCTCTTGCAGTCTTTCGTATTTGTTTGGCTCTTATATTGATATTTGATTTATCTGTTAGGTCTTTTGCTTTAATTGCCAATTATACTGATTTTGGGGTATTGCCTTTAGATTTTTATTTTAGTATTTTTAATAATACGGGATGGGTTTCATTGCATTTAATTAGTGGAAGCATTTTATTTCAGGTTGCTCTTTTTATTATTGCTGGGTTGTTTGCTCTTGCGTTGCTTGTAGGATACAAAACCAGACTTGCTACAATAGTCTCTTGGTTTTTACTTATTTCGTTACATTCTAGAAATCCTACAATATTACAAGGCGGGGATATAATGCTACGAGTGCTTGTATTTTGGGCAATGTTTTTGCCATTGAATGTAAAATATTCTATTGATGTTAAACTTGGGAATATTAGACAAAATAAAAAGAGTATTTTGTCTTTTGGAACTGCAGGAATATTGTTACAGGTTGCTTTTGTTTATTTCTTTTCAGCTTTGCTTAAAACTGGGAACGAATGGTTTCCAAACGGAACCGCGATTTATTATGCCTTGCAGTCTGACCAGTTTGCGACGCATTTTGGAAAGTTTTTATTGAATTTTCCAGATATTATGTTTGGTCTGACTTATTTTACATATTTTCTTGAGTTGATTGGACCAATTTTACTTTTCATACCTTTCTTTTTTAAGCAATTCAGAAGTATTACAACATTTGCTTTTATTATTTTACTTGTTGGAATGGCTTTGTCTCTTAATTTAGGGCATTTCCCATTTGTAGGTCTCACAGGAATGTTGTTGTTTTTACCTTCATGGGTTTGGGATAAAATGTTTAATAGAATTAAGGATAATTTTCATGAACATGATTATTATATAGATAGAAGAATTAAGGTAAAGAGATATTTTTATATATTCTTTAATTGTGTTGCTCTTTTTTTTATAATTTATATATTTTTATGGAATGTTCAGAGTCTTGGGAAATTTAATGCAGTTCCTGATAAAATGGAGTTTATAGCTCACAAATTGAGAATAGACCAGTATTGGAATATGTTTTCACCTTACCCGTTGAAAGACGATGGATGGTATGTTATTGATGGTACTCTTGTTAATGGATTGCATGTTGATTTATTGACAAATAACGAAGTTACTTATGAAAAACCATATCATGTTGCCGATTTGTATACTCATGAAAGATGGAGAAAATATCTGATGAACTTATGGAATAGAGATTATGATTTTCATAGACCCTATTATTTGAGTTATTTGTGCAATGACTGGAATGAAGAACATTCAGGAGATGAAAGAATGGAAAATATTGCTATGAATTTCATGCTTGAAGTTACAGGGTCTAATTATGATATTCATGTTCCTGAAAAAGTTGTTTTGGAAGAAATTGATTGCTGATTGGATTGGAGTAAAGTTTATAAAGCTGTTTTTTTAGTAGTTTATGCCGATGACTTCAGGAGGCTTACTTCTTTTAGTCGTTGAATGTTAAAATGGATTACTACATGATTATAGAGAAAGCGAGAAAGACCGGTAAGGTCGATAAAGGAACTAACGAAGTTACCAAAGCTATTGAGAGAGGAGTTGCTAAAGCTGTTTTTTATGCTGCAGATGTTAGTCCTAAAGAAATTGTTGCTCATTTGGCTGTTATTGCTAAAGAGAAAAATATTCCTTGCATTGAAGTTGATTCTAAACAGAAACTTGGTGTTGCTGTTGGGATTCCTGTTCCTACAAGCTCTGTTGCAATAATTGAAGTTGGTGAAGCAGATAAAGAAATACAATCATTACATAAAGAAAGAGGCAAGTGATATGAAAATTTCATTATCTATCAAGAAATTTCCAATACAAGAAACTTGTTTGATTAAAGTTTCTGTCTGTTCAATTTCCAACTGCTCGCCTACGCTTACAATGGAGAGAGGAAATTAAACATGGGTGGGAATAAACCTCGACCTGTTAAAGAGAATACTAATGTTGGTCCTACTTCTTCTCCCGGAAGACTTTCTAATGAGCCTCCTGTAAAAGCGGTTGTTGAGAAATTGATTTTAAGAACTGGAGCTAGGGGAGAAATTACTCAAGTTGAATGTAAAATATTAGAGGGTAGAAATTCTGGTAAAGAAATGAGGCGTAACGTTAAAGGTCCTGTTAGAGTTGGAGATTTAATTACATTGAGAGAAACTGAAATTGAAGCTAGACGTGTTCGTGGTGCTACAAAAGGAGTGCATTCCTAAACATGGGTATTGCAAAATGTACTTTTTGTGGTAAGGAACAAGAAGATTTTATGGGTGTTTACTTATTCAAGAATGATGGAAGCACAAATTATTACTGTGGTTCTAAGTGTCATAAGAGTGCATTAAAGCTTAAACGTGACCGAAAGAGAGTAAGTTGGACAGAAGCTTATAGATATGTGCATAAGAATGCTAAACCTCAACAGAAAAAGTAAGTATTTTAACTATTTTTTAGTGTTTAAACCTTTTTTACTTTACCGTCGGTAAAGTAGTGTTTTTTGGTATAAAGGTTTATAAAGCCCTTTTGCTTTTTTTGATTGATATGGTCGATAAAGGGTATACCGGTGAGAACATCAAAGTCCTTGAGGGACTTGAGGGGGTCCGATTGAGACCGGCTATGTACGTGGGAAGCACTAGCAAGTATGGTTTACATAAACTTGTTGATGAAATTGTAGACAACTCTGTGGATGAAGCAATGGCTGGATATTGCACGGAGATTGATATTACTCTTAATGCTGATGGAAGCGTTACTGTTGAAGATAATGGTAGAGGAATTCCAGTAGACCCGCATCCAGTTTATAAGATTCCTACTGTTGAAGTTGTAATTACAAAGCTTCACGCTGGCGGAAAATTTGATAAAGGTAGCTATAAGATTTCTGGAGGTCTTCACGGAGTAGGTATTAGCGTTGTAGCTGCTCTTTCTAAGTCATTTAAAGTAGTTGTCAAGAGAGATGGTAAAATATATCAGCAAGAATATGAAATTGGTAAGCCTATATACAAATTAAAGGTTGTTGGAGAAACTGATAAGAAAGCTACTGGAACAACAATTATTTTTACTCCAGATGATACTATATTTTCTGTAACTAAGTTTGACTTTTCTGTTTTAGAAACTCGTTTTAGAGAAATTGCTTTTTTGAATAAGGGTCTTAAGATTAGTTTATCTGATAAAGTCACGAATAAGAAAGAAGTATTTAGTTACGAGGGCGGATTAATTGATTTTGTTAAATGGGTAAATAGGACTAGAACTCCTATTCATGCTAAACCGGTTTATTTTATGAAAGAACAGGATAAGATTTTCATTGAGTGTGCGATGCAATATAATGATGGTTATCAAGAAAACGTTTTGAGTTTTGTAAATACGATTAATACTATTGAGGGTGGGACTCATGTTGTGGGATTTAAGACTGCATTGACTAGAGCAATAAATGATTATGGAAATAAGAACAAATTACTAAAGGATGGAAATGTTACTGGTGACGATGTTCGCGAAGGTCTTACAGTTATAATTTCTGTAAAAGTTCCTGAACCTCAATTTGAAGGACAGACTAAGACAAAATTAGGGAATAGCGACATTAAGGGAATTGTGGATAGCGCTTCAATGATTGCTATGACCGAATTCTTTGAGGAAAACCCGCAAGTTGCTAGACGTATTGTTGATAAAGCAATTGAAGGGCAAAAGGCTCGTAACGCAGCTAAGAAAGCTAAAGAGCTTGTAAGAAGAAAGAACGCTTTTTCTGTCGGAGGTCTTCCTGGAAAATTAGCTGATTGTTCTTCTAATAAGACTGAAGAGACTGAATTGTATTTGGTAGAGGGAGATTCTGCGGCAGGTAGTAGTAAAACCGCTAGAAATAAAGAATTCCAAGCTATACTTCCTTTGAAAGGTAAGATTTTGAATGTAGAAAAAGCTCAACCAGTGAAAGTTTTATCAAATGAAGAGATTGCAAATCTAATTACAGCTACTGGGTCAGGAATTACAGACCAGTTTGATATTACTAAATTGAGATATGCTAAAATTATAATCATGACTGATGCTGATGTTGATGGAGCTCACATCCGTACTTTATTGCTTACTTTCTTTTTCAGATTTATGCCCAAGCTGATTGAGAATGGTAATATTTATATCGCAGTTTCTCCATTGTATCGTGTTCGTAAGCGTGGAGACCATTATGTTTATTCAGATAAAGAATTAAAAGAATTGATTTCTAAACTTAGTGGTAATGTAGATGTTCAGAGATTTAAAGGTCTTGGAGAAATGAATGCAGAACAATTATGGGACACTACAATGAATCCTAAAACAAGAATGTTAAAGAAAGTTACTATAGCTGATGTTGTTAAAGCAGATGAAGTATTCTCAGATCGGAAGAGCGTCGTGTAGGGAAAGAGTGTAGATCTCGGTGGT
>CAYIGE010000078.1:0-4806 GCA_964362835.1 Candidatus Woesearchaeota archaeon | reverse complement strand
AAAATCTTATTATCAACCTTAAACTGTTCACAGCAGAAAGTAAATGAATCTTCACCCTTACATGCAATTTCACAAGCCTGTCTCACAATACCAACACCAGAAGTCTTCAAAATTGGTTTAGTTCCTTCTTTCAAAAACCCAAATCCATTCGTAATAAATATAATCAAACCTATAAGCACAGCAATTCCAATAATAATTAATATCACCGTTGAAACCGCCATTTCAAAACCCTTTCTATTTATATTATAGAATCTCATATTACGCACAAACTCCCTGACCTTCATTAAACGTAGCATCACATGTAGATTCAGTATTAGTACAAACAGAACTTATTCCACATCTACAAGGCACACTACTAGTTATTTTATGATAAGCATCAAAAGTACAAAAGGACAAAACGGTTTCTCCTCCCCCACTCCCCAAACCTCCACCATCATCTCCGCCACTTCCCGCACCCCCAGAACTACCCCCGCCAGAGCCACCAGAAGAAGGCAAAGGCACAGCAGGACTTCCAGCATCAGTAGACTCAAAACCCACAGATTTCAAAACTTTCTCAAAGAAAGTATTCTCATCAGGCGAGGAACTAGAAAAAAAGATAGAATAAACAAAAAAAGAAAAAATCAAAACCAGAGCAGAAATCAAAATCCAAAAAACAACTCTCGTATTAACAACCATTAAACAACAGAGATTAAAGAGCTATTAAATATTACGCACTTGGAGGCATTTCCAAAGTACAGCCCTTCTTAGTCTTGCAAACCTCAACTGTAAGAGTACTACAATCATTACTTCCTTTATCATCCACAAAGGTTCCAGTACATTTAGTGTAGAATTGAGAACATTTCGCATTTCCGTTTATTCTAGTCTCAGGCTTTCCATTAGCAAGGTTTTTACAAGCATTAAACTGTGTTGCCGAAAGAGTATCACAACTCAAAGGCTTAACTCCAGCATCTTTAAGAGTAGACTCAATTCTAGTATCCATGCAATTAACCAATTCATTCCCAATTAACTTATAGCTACAAAAATCAATACTCAGACTACCTTGAGCATACAAAATACAAGCCTTAGCAAAAGTCTGTAGTTCACTAGGAGCATTGTCAAATATTCCAAAAAAGAAGTCCCATCCCTTAGTAAATCCAATAATCATCATAACTAAAACTGCAAGCCCAAGAACTATCAATATAACCGTAGTAATAGTAACATCTCCCTTTCTACCTATCTTCATCACCATACAAACATATAATTCAAGTTATTTATAAATCTTCCCGCCGATAAAAAATGGAAAAAAATCAAAACAAAATCAATATCTATTCACGCCTTCTATTATAATTTCAGAATCAAATCTTAAAAATGGTTCTTGTCTCGTAGGAACAAAATTATCATCAACTACTAATTGCGCCCCATATAACGTTTCCTGCATATTTTTTTCAATGTCCCACAACACTTTATCTAAGAAAAAATATTTGCTACCCATATTCTTTGGATCCCTCACTTCAGAAATTATCTTCTGTTTAACAGTCTTTGTACCTAATCTCGCCATACTCACAAGAATATGCTCTGGAAGCTTCGCATCACTCGTAGATATAAACCTCTTAAGACGAAGTTCCATTTTTTTTCCATCGTGAATATATTCTGGGGGTGCCCATACATCCACCAAATATCCTAGTTGCTTTCCAATAGACAAGCTATTGGATTTCGGAGAATAAAGACGAGACGCTTCTCTGCCCCCATATCCCTCTAATTTAGAATCTAATTCAGGATCAATTTTACCAAGTCTTTCTTCTAAGATAGAATCTTCTAAATTTTTTCCAGGATGAAAGATTATTGGATTTCTTTGAGGAACAACAAAACCTTTAGGAAATCCCAACTTCTGTATTCTTGCCCCAGTCTCGTATAACTTAGCAACATTACTAAACGCCTTACATAACTCTTCTTCGCGATAAACTTCTATTAATCCAGTTTGAGAGACTATTACATATCCCTTACCATATTTTTCTGCAAACACTTTAACTCCATTTACTCCAACCTCCAACCGCCCTAATATTTGAGGATTTTCATCCTTCTCATCCATTACCTGATGAAGATACCCTACATCTCTTGAAGGCCACAGATAAAGAGCCTTTTCCCTTGCAGCTTCAGCCCGCTTCACATCATTAAGAATTTTTCCTCTAGGCCCCTTCCAATCCTGAGCTTGTAAACTTAAAGCAGTAACTAATAACAAAGGGGAAAAAATTCTCTCAAGACTCATATCGAAATTATAGTTTTAAAAGTATAAAAATATATCTATTCATTCAAGAAATCAAAACACTCCCATAGAAATTACAGAAGCCTTACTAAAAACAACATGTAAATTGTAAATATAACGCCCTTCATTATTTTTAACATTGGTTTGTTCAAAAATATCATTAATCACCAAAGTATAATTCACCCCATCAAAATTCAAAGAATAATTTCCAAGTGCAAGTTTAGCATAAACATTAGTATTCAATCCAGCGACCCTCTCCAACCCAGCAAGTGACTTCAAAGAAACATTAAAAGCATCTTCAAAATCCATAGAATTCTTAGAAGAAACAATAGATTTAGAGACTAACATTTCAATATTCAACAAATTATATTCATGCACCGCAATAAATTCATTAGAAAGTAAGTGAAGTTCTTCTCTAATCTTACTAACATCTCCGCTAAAATTAACCATATTAAACAATGCAACTCCCACCAATACCAAAGCCCCTAAAACCAAAAGTAAAGTTCCTATATGCCCACTTCTATTCATGATTCAGCTCCATTTTTTATAAGAATACTAAGTTCAACAGGGTCACAAAATCCATATGCGTCGTAGTTTTTAGTTTTAGAATCAAAAACCTTCTCAAAATCAGAAGCGGAAATTTTCAATAATTTTTCATCAATTTCTTTTTTAAAAACTCCATATGCTGCATGTAAAATCCACCTTTCCACAACGAATGGACCATAAATATGAGTAGTCAAAACAAAATCCTTTCCATATCCATATTTTTTAATAAAACTCTCTATCAAAACATCTTTCAAATGGCTGTCCAAAACATAGCCCCAACCATAATGACAACCTTTCTCAATCACTTCTTTAACAGTAACTAGCTGACCATCTAAAGAAATATAGCTAAAAGCAAAATCTTTAGCCAAATTCTCCTTCAATTCAGAACTAACAGAAATAAACCCTGAAATAATAACTAACAGCAACATAATCACAAAAACATAAATAAGCGCTGGAAAACTAGTCAAGATTTGCCCTATCTGCCCTTTAGAGTTCATGCTGCCACCCTCCTAGAATTTTGAGAACTTCCAACTAGAATATAATAATTATCAGATTTATAATCATCGCATAAAGGATATTCTCTATTTTTCAAACGAGCATCAAGGCCACATCTGACTTTATAATCCGAAACTCCAATAGAAAGCTCTGCGCCCTTACTATTATTTACATAAATAAAATGATTTCCATCTTCAATAACTTTAGAACTAAATTTACATTTATCAAAAAAAACAGGTTTATCTAAAGAGCTTAAATCAAATTTCTCGCGTTCAAAACACTCGCGAGTTTCTTTGAGGAGTAACCTAGATTCTCCAAGTCTAGAGTCATAACCCTTTCCAAAGAAAGCAATCAACCCCCCATAAATTCCAGCCAAAATCAAAGCCATCATCAAAAAATAAACAAAATATAATAATCCCGTTCCAAGAACTCCTTTACGATACATCATTTAGCCTTCTCCTTTACCTTAAAAATAAACTGCGTATTCTCCGAACGTCCAGAAGGAGCTTCAGTTTTCCATTCAACAACATCTACATCTTTAAAAAATCCGAAACTTGTTCCAGAATTCAGTCTAGAACTAACAACAACCTTATTATTTACATTATCCACAGAAATAATATCTTTGATAGGTTTACCATTCTTAACAGCAATCACAGCCAAAGAAGTCACATCAATCTTAAACTCCATTCCAGGTTCAGCTCCATTAACAACACGAACAATCTCTTTTGAATAAAAATCCTCCCAAAAAGTAGCACCATTGGAATAAGATGTCACGAAAAAAAACATAACTAAAAAAAACAAAATAAAAATTACAATATGAATAATTGTATCCATCATTGTGCTTGTATCCCCTTTCTTATCCATTATTAAACCACTAATCTAATAGATATAAAGATAACGCTGAAAGATAAATGAACTACAATATCATAAGAAATTTATCAAAGATGGAAATATTACAATTACATTTTATACGTCCCAAGAATTTCCCTTCGTTACTCGAAGCAGTCAAGATTTCCTTCTCGCCAGCTATTTGTTTATGTCTACCCTACAGATTTTGCCAGCCAAAATCTCCTTCTCACCAGCTATTTGATCCTGTCTTCCATAATCGTGATAGATTAAAATTCCCTCTTGTTTTTTATCTACAAAGAATCCCATCAACTTATCGGTTTGAAGAATACAATAGCTTGTGATAATTTCAAATTTATATTCTATATCTCTGAAATAGATGAGAGATTCCAATTTACTGGAAACCCTAACATTCCTATCAACAGCACGACAATAACCCATTTCCTGACAATTAGCAACACTATCTTTACACAAGCACAAACAATTTTTATCAAAACATTTTTGAGGTTTTTTATCCATGCCAATAGTGTCTCCCTCAGAAGCAATAGGAACACTCCTGTTCCATCCAACCAAAACCCACTCCTCAATCCCTCGCATAGCAAATGTATTATTTTGCCCATCAGAAAGAGTCTCAATCTTAGCACTAATATCATCAATAAAGGCTTGAGCGTTCTTTA
>CAYIGE010000077.1:0-4848 GCA_964362835.1 Candidatus Woesearchaeota archaeon | reverse complement strand
TGCCCTTCCATTCTGGGTAGTTGGAAAAACCTATCCCTAACACTTCATAATTTGATTTTTTCTCTAATATTCTAATTTTAATTATATCTTTCATTTTGCACCTCCCTTGTGATTTTCCTGTTAATGCTTATTGTAACACTTTTGTAACTCTATTCCTTAAACTGCCTTATTTTGACTTGTTCTGTGTGGTTTCTACTAAAATATATTGATTTATTAATATATTCATGTTAAACCTCTATATAAGAGACCCAACATAGAATTCGTCAAAAATCAATATATTAATATATTTTGTAAATAAAATAATAAAAATAAATAAAAATAACTCCATTTTACTCTGCAACTTCTGTTTTTAGCCTAATTCCAAGTCTGTATGCCTTTCCGTCATCATTTCTAACATCATAACACAACTCATTCAATATTCTGCCTACTTTATTCTTACTATCAGGATAATTTCCACTTTCATCTAATCCTCGCAAATACTCAATGTATTTATCGTAAAAATCACTGAATTTTACTATATACGTTGAATTTAATTCACAATGCTCTTTAATGAAATTGGAAACATTAGAGCTCCTCTCCATATAACGTTTCTTACGCTCTTTAATATTCCCTTCTTTATCAAAATGCCCTCTCTGTATTAGATTACTTAAAATAGCAGGTATCTTAGCACATAAATTTCTAAACTCCTCTTCTGGAATTCTAGATAACACGTCTTGTTTTTCCACGAACTCATTAGGAAAATCAATTATACACCATCTTCTATAAAATCCGTTAGACTCGTCTTTTGATTCTGGTAATTTATTAGTCGCTATTAATGGAGTTGCATAATTGTGGAAGTCAAACCCATCAATTCCTTTAAACTCGGCAGATATTAAATCATCTCCAGATAGCAACTTCAAAATAGATGTTTTTCTGAAAACACTATTATCAATCTCTCCGATAGTCACAGCTAACTTCTTATAAAGTTTAGATGTTTCAAAAACTCTATTGGTTAGCTTATCTATATCAGAAGCAGTAATGTTACTCTTACCCAACAATTTCTCAATAAACTTTAAATATGTAGTTTTTCCATTATTTCCTTCTCCTATAAAACAAAATATTCTGTTTATCGGCATGTGTGCAAGTGTGCAATATGCAACAATTTCATATAGCGTTTGCACATATTCCTCCCCTACCCACTCCTTAAATATTAAATCAATGTTTGGAGTTTCTTCCTCAATACCAATACTCCAAGGAATTGGATTTGTTACAAAATATTTTGGACTTGCTTTAAATCTCTCACCAGTTAGAATGTCTACAATAGTATCTGAAAATTGCACCCATGTCTTTTTACATTCAATAGGTGTATGTTCTCTCCCTACTCGCTTCATTCCTTCCAAAATGCGAGATTTTATTTTAGCGTCTGTTGTTGCCGACCACTGTAATGACTTGTCCACCATATTCATAACATCAACGTCATCAACCCTAATCCATCTAAACTCTTTTGTATTCCAAAACCACCACATTTTTTCATTGTTGTAGAAAAAAGGATTTGTCTGATAAAGTCTATCAGCAAGTGTGCGATAATCCATGTCTATATGTAGATTTAATGTAGTTGCTGATTCTATCTTTAGTCCATGTTCACTTAGAGGTGAAGATGTAACATAAAGTTCTACATTGTGTTTATACTTCTCTGCCCATTTATTCAATTCTGATTTGTTGTATTCATCAAGCAATCCTTTTTTAGCCTTTTTAAGCCAACCGTCGAATTCTCCTAATGTTTTACCCGGACAATTACTTATAACTTTTTTTATGAAATTATTTTCTTCAGTATAGTCCAACCCTTCTTTAGCTAATCCTATTGCTAAATTTTTGAATAAAACACTATTCCTATCACCAATTGCAATAGTGTTATTTAGAACGTATTGAACAAATTGGTCTTCCAAATGCCAGTTTTTATATCTTACATCTACTATCTCGCTATTATCAAAATGATTCTGAGTTTTTGATTTCTGATTTTCTAAATCTTTTTTAGCTTCATCTATAATTTGTTGGTGAATAACATTCTTTCTTTTATTTGTTGTTTCTCTGTATAGAATTTTAATTACTCCAGTCTTAAAATGCTGTTTGTTTTTGCTTGCAATGAATTGATTTTCTTTAGCTAATCTTACATCACATTCAAAAAAAGTTATTAGAATTAATCTAATGGCTTCCCTTAATTCAAGCGGGAATTCTTCAAGTTTATCAAATATTAAATATGCATGATAACCTCTGCTACCTGTAGCCCATATTTCGTAACTAAAATTTAATTCATCTAATTTAGCTATTAATTTATCAATCTTGGCGGGGTCTTCTAAGTCTAGGATTATTTCATTAGGTTTGGAGCGTTCCAAATTAGCTTGTTCCAGTTCTTCAACAGTGCATTGATTCCTTAGTTTATGATTATTCCATTTATTATCACTTTGTTTGTCATAATATAGCACATAATCATTTTGTAGCTCTAATGCTTGACCCATGTTCCACCGCTAAGAGGAACAATAGTCCTTATGTCGTCTTTGTGAACTGTGACAGGTTGTCCGAATAAATCAGTTCCTTGGATTGTATTAATATCGGCGTCAGTGACATCAACAGTTAGAATTTCTAAGTCTACTTTTCTAATCTTTACCTTTCTTCCTATATACAATATAGGATTTATTTGTATCATTTCTCTTCATTTCTTCCTCCTTACAGTTGTAATGCTGAATAAGTCAGCTCTTAAGAATTCGGGTGCTCATACGTCAACCAATTGACCCACAGTGGGGTGCTTCTCGTTATTCTTGAATATGATTTGTGAATGTTATGTTTGGATATTTTGATTATTTTTAAATGTTTGTTTTCAGTAATCTGCTAATAACAAAATGTAGTCCTTCTCTCGGATAAATTCTTAACTTCTTTAATTTAGGCAAGTCTAACATTTTTATTGTTATTGTAGTTGCTTTAATTGGTTCCATATATTAATCATTAATGAATGGTATTTAAATAACCTATAAAACTGGCTATATAGTTATTTAGGATTTCTCAAATATGGATGTATTCTAAATTTAATACGATTTACAACTTCCTCTGAGATTTTGCCTTCTGCCTTAGCTCCAACAACAAATAGTTCTGCTCCTATCTTTCCCTCTGCTCCTTTTTTTGAAACGACAGCTAAATCAAAATCTATTCCTTCTGTTTGTGAGTTCATAAAAGAAAAACTCGCTTTATCATTAGTAGATTCTGATACTGCTTCTGTGACTTCTTTTAGAATAGTCTTAACAAATTCTTTTACTTCCATATAATTCTTAGCTTTATCTTTTGTTTATATGGTTTGTTGTATGCGTTCACTATCTTCTTCAACACCATACACTTCATCTTTCTCGGCAAGTATAGGTACTTCTTTGTTTCCTTCAATTTCTGTCTCAACTAAATCTCCCTTCTTCATAAAGGCTATATTTCTTTTTTGAGGATTTTCTGCAACCCAAGTAGTGAGTTTTTGTAATTGTTGTTTCATTATTTCAAATTCTTTTTCCTTTTCAATAGCCATAACTAACCTTTCAGACTTAAACAAAAACCTGCATTTATCATTTAAACAACTCTCGGCATTATACACATTAACAGTTTGACAGCTAGGACAAATAATAGGCGATAATTCTAATTTTGCTTTTTCTGAATTGCTTTTCCTTCCAGCTTTTTTTAATTGAGCATCTTGAACATCTTCATTGGAAATGTGAGTATAATTCGCAATGACATTAGAATGTTTTTTATGACCCGCCATTTGTTTTATTATAGGTATTGACATAACACTATCTGAATGCCTAACTAAATCTGTTAGCAAAGAATGTCGGAAAAGATAAGCATTCATATGCTTCTCAAATCCAATTCTTTTTTTTATTCTATTAAATAAGGCTTGCATAGCGGATTTACCAAACTGTGCAGGTTTATCCTTATCAATAGTTTTCAAATCTTTTTTGACATTATCAAGAATTCTTACAAAAATAAAATTTTCTTTGTTATCTTTATTTCCTGGATAATCTTCCATCCAACGTAATAGATAAGGTTCTGACTTGATTATTCTAATTGTCCTATACTCTTTATCCCCACTATTTTTTAAAGTTCTTACTCTAATGAAATAGCCAAACTCATCGTGCGCTAAATCTTCCCATTTTAAATTCCTTAGTTCTGATGGTCTGCATGCAGTATCAAGACGTAATAGTGCTACAAAAAATCTATCTCTACTATTCATACAGGCTTTAAGTATTTCTGTGAATTTCTCTTCTGTTATTAGGTCTTTTGCTTCAAATTTATACCCAGCTTTTAGTTTAGGCATTTTTATATCTTCAAATAATTCTGCAAAACGCTTTCTCTTTTTTTGTTTATCTAAAAATTTATAGAATTGCTTTATATCACAAATCAATAAAATCTGTGTAGCGGGTTTGAATTTACTGTCTGTAATTAACTTCATTATTTCCCTCATATCTTTAACATTTATAGTGCTAATGTCTTTTTCGAAAGTCGCTGCAAATTTCACCATATTTGTTTTTATAGTGGATACTCTTGCCTTTGATATAGGGTCTTGCGATTTATATTCTAAAAATTTATTAATTAAGTCTTTATTCGCCTTACTTAATGTATCATACACTTCATTGATTGTTGGGTAGTCTTCTTTTTTACGTAACCTTTCACTCCAAAACTTCCGAGGATTGCATACTTTGAGTATTTGACTTTTCATTTTATCTCAAATATAATAAATAACTTGTGTATTTAAATCCATGGTAATTAATAGGCTACCTATGAATTAATAAATATGACGAATATCTTGATATTATGGATAATTGTAATGTTGATTTTACA
>CAYIGE010000076.1:0-5067 GCA_964362835.1 Candidatus Woesearchaeota archaeon | reverse complement strand
AGAAATTAAATTATCTAAATCACTGCGTGCTAATAAAATATTTTGAATTTCTTTGTATCTTGCGCGAAAATGTCCGACAAAATCAGCAACCTCTATTTTTTTGTCACAAGTAGTATTAGCATAATGAACGGTATAATTAGGTTTTACCTTAACTTCCTCTTTTTTCTTTTCAACAACGTCATTAACACTAATTTGAATTCCAAGTTGAATAAATATATTGAGAAATTTTGATTGAATGTTTTCATTTAAACCACTAGCTAGGTTTTTTGATATAATTAAATTCTTGGTAAGAGTAGAACGAGTAATCATTTTTTGTCCAGAAACATATTCCAGGTTATCTAGAAGTTTCCTTATCGTTGAAGAATCAGTTATGCTGTTGAGCACATCAAATATCTCTTTCTCAAGCAGTAATCCTTTTTCTTTTACAATCTGAAGAAGGTCTAAATTCATTTATCAAATATTTAAGGCAGTTTCCAAAATCTCCTTTGCTTTTGGCTGCAAGTTTTGAGGAACCATAAGCTTAATCTCGCGAGTCCTTCCCATTCTCCCCCTACTAATAACATCTACATTAATCAACCCAAGCATATCAAACTCTGCAATTATATCTGAAATTCTTCTCTGAGTTAAAACCTCAACTTTCGTTTTCTGACAAAATTCCTGATATTTATTATATACCTGTCCAGTAAATATCTCTCCTTTGTCAGAGCCATTAGTTAAATTTAAAATGCTATAAAGAACAAGTTGATGCTGTCTCGGCTCGTTTTCTATAATGTCTAACATCTTATCTCTCTCAATTTTTTGATTTGCTTTATCAATAAATTCCATAGTCAACTTCTTTGACCTTTCCCTTTCGGCAAGCTCCGCAGCAACACGCAATAAATCAAGTGCACGCCTAGCATCTCCATGCTCACGAGCAGCAAAAGCAGCACACTTAGCAAAAACACCCTCGTCCAAAACTCCTTCAACAAAAGCACCTTCCGCCCTTTCACGTAATATATCTTGCAATTGTAACGCATTATAGGGGGGAAAAACAATCTCTTCTTCTCCAAGTGAACTTCTAACTCTAGGGTCTATATGATCCATAAATGTAAGACTATTACTTATTCCCACCAAACTAATTTGAGCATTTTTCAATTCAGAGTTCAAGCGAGTGAGATTATATAAAAAACTATCAGATATTTTCTTAACGGCTTGATCTATTTCATCCATAACTATCAATATAAGCTGTTTCTTTCTTTCAATAATCTCTATAAACTTAGAATATACTGCATCTGTCGGTAGTCCTGTAGCAGGAACGCTTTCTCCAAGAGAAGATATAATCTCTGCAAGAATTCTATATTCAGTATCAGCAACTTTCTTTAATTTACAATTGATATAAACAACTTTCAAGTTATCGCCTCCAGCATCTGTAACTCTCTTCAAAATTTCTTTAGTAACATATTGAACAGATAAAGTCTTACCCGAACCAGTTTTCCCAAAAATGAACAAATTACTAACTCTCTCCCCTTTCAATGCAGGAGCTAAAATAGAAGCCACAGACTCTATTTGTTGAGTCCTATGAGGAATAGTATCTGGTGTATAATTTATCTGCAAAACACTCTTATTCTTGAATATACTACCACTAGCATACGAATTAAATATAGTATCTAAAGCCGAACCCATCATAACCTCTTTACAACATAGAAAATGAATTTATTTAAACATATTGTCACCCCAACCACTACTTCCAATGCAAAAACAACAAAAATACGACGATATAATCAAAATAAATTAAGCGAACAATCAAATACACAGACACCATCATTTCCCATGTAACCCTTATTAGCAGTCTAAAAATAAAAACCATTTTACTAATTAATATTGTATAATATAATCTATATATTATAATATACATATCAAAATAGAGATATTAAATTAATAGCAAATACAATATATATAATAAGATATATATTATTAATATATATAAATATTTATAAATAAAAAATTAAAAAAACAAAACACCAATTCCTTTTTAAACATTAACCCCATCTCCATACGAAACCAAGGGGACACAGACTCAACAAATCAAAGTATTAATATTAAACGAACTATTTAATAAACACAATCTCTCTTACTAGAACGACTTTCAATACACAATAATCTTTAAATACTTAACATATATAGATGCAATATGAACTTAAACAAAAAGCCATTACGCGAATTTATAGGGAAACCAATCGTAACAAAAGAAGGCAAGCGTCTAGGTACAGTAAAAGACATAACTTTCGAAACACGAACAGGCGAGTTAATACAATTACTAATAAAAGATCAAACTCCTTACTTAAAAAGCCTAAATGTAGAAACAAACACAAGTAAAGAGTCTGTAATACCTTATAATTCAATTATTGCCGTTGCAGACTTTATCGTAGTCTCTGAAGAAGATTTAATTTAAGTATTATAACAATATTTAAAAACCATCACAAACAAAGACAAACATGAAAATAATTGGATTTAATTTTGAAGAAATTCACGCACATAAAAATAATGAGTTTAAGCGTTCAAATATAAGCACAGACGTTACATTTAATGATATAGACAAATCTAAATTAGATGTTTTAAAAGATAATGAAACAATCAAAGCCAACTTTAAGTTTATTGTATCTTACAAAGATGCAGACAATTTATCTAGTGATTTAAAGAACGAAATTTCTATAAATGGTTTATTGCTATTAATGGTCACAAAAGACGAATCAAAAGAATTTATCAAATCTTGGAAAACAAAAGAACTTCCTAAAGATAAAATGATTGGGTTATACAACTTTATCTTAAGAAAATGTTCTGTCAAGGCCTTACAATTAGAAGAAGAACTAGGTCTTCAACCACACATACCATTCCCACAAGTAAAAGCCCAAGACACAAAGAAATAAATCAATAACTCTTTATATCTCTCAATTTCCCAAAATCCAGTGCTTTCAAGTCTTCACCAACCACATAAACTTCAAATTTATCAAAATCAAATTCCCAAGCAAATTTCATATCAAAATCTCTCGCGTCAGTCCCCTCAATCAATGGAAAAAAACTAGGAACAATAATAACTCCTCGTTTCCCTTTTTCTTTATATTTTCCAACTAAAAAACATTTATATTTCTCTTTCTTAGCTCCTTCATTTAAAGTCACCGCAGGATGCCCATGCCCCAAGATCCAATAATTAACACCTTCATTATACAATTCATCAAACTTCTTATCCCCATGAGCAAAAGCAACATTTTTCCATAAATAATAATCCACCCCTACAACCCCAATTTTATTTAAAATAGGAAATAAAACCTTATCATGATTTCCTTCAATAATCACAAGTTTATTGCATTTAGTTTTAACATATTCTATAAATTTAATTATCATCTTCCATTCATCATCAAGTATCCAGCCAAATTCGTGTTTTACATCTCCAAGTATAACTATATTATTCACAAACCCTCCAGCTCGTAAAATAATTTCATCAAAATCACGAATACATTTATCATAAAGTTTTACAGGAATCATAACTCCAGAAGCCCTCATAGCCCCTTCATATCCCAAATGTAAATCTCCAATTACAAGAACCCTTTCATCAGAATCTTCAAGAAGCAAACACTTGCCAACATATTCAATTTTCATTTTATCTTCCCTCAATAACTTTTAAATGAAGCTCATGCATCCTCTTAAGAAAATTAATTCTATCTTCAACTTTAATAAAATCTGCATGACTCTGCGTAAGCAATATCAATCCAAAAGGAGAAACTAAAGGTGTTCTCAATATAGAAACTTCTATATCTTTTCTCTCAATTTTCTTCAATATTTCTTCAGCATGATTAATATCCATCAAATCATTAAGAACCTCGCGTCTTGCTTCTCTCAATATAGGGAAATCCTTACTTAATTCATTAACAGCACTCAAGAGAAAGTGAGAATGAACTTGCTGTTTTCCAACGCTTTTACTTCTACCTTTATAATTTCTCAATATCATTAGACTTCTTGCAGCACAATGTCTGAATCTTCTGCGTAAAACGTCCGTCTTATTTATCGCTTCATCAAGAATACTCCTTAAATTTGAACTAGTCAATCCTTTCAATATTTTATTTATATCAAGACTCTCCCCAGCAATAAAAAAACCATTATCATTTATACCAACTTCAACATCTCTATGTTTTAATTGAGCCGCAACATACCCATAAGCCCTAGAAAGCGCATCATTAACACGACGTCCATAAAGTGAATGAAATAAAATATATTCCTTATCTTGTTTAAATTGTTCAATAATTAATTTTTTATCCGTAGGTAGTGCAGAAAAATCTCTCTGTTCAAGGCAATACCTATAAATTTGCCCAGCAGACTCGCTAGAACAATAAGTATAATCTTTGATAAATTTAACACATTCAATAGAATTATTCAATCTCTCTCCAATAAGCCCTCTAAATTTACTTATAGCACACGCAACATCATAGCTCAAAGGCAACTGTTCAGAAAACCAACTAGGAATAGTCGGCTGTCTGCTAACATTTGCATTGACATAAGCCTTCATTCCTTTACTGTGAATAAATTGATACTTCAGACCTCCAAGAACAAAAATGTCTCCCTTCTTCATTTTCTCAAGAAAAGATTCGTCAATACTCCCTACAATTGACCCCCTCATTTCGCCTGAACTAATGACTACAGAAATAAATCCTTCTTCAGGTATTGTCCCTATATTCGTTAAATAAATCAATCTAGCAAGTTTTCCTCTCTTTCCAACTTGCTTTGTCGAAGTATCATACCATATCTTTGCATAAACATTTCTATGTTCTAAATCATAATCTCCAGACAAATAACTTATCACGCTCATAAAATCCTCTTTACTCAAAGTAGAATAACAATAGCTATTTCTTATCAACTCAAGCATCTTATCAATATTCCAAATACTGGAAATAGCCATTCCATAAATATGTTGGGCTAAAACATCCAACGCATTGACAGGAATATCCACTCGGTCAATTATTTTCTCTTTCATATGTTTCATCAATATAGCACACTCAACTAAATCATCTCTATCCATAACTACAAATCTTCCCT
>CAYIGE010000075.1:0-5137 GCA_964362835.1 Candidatus Woesearchaeota archaeon | reverse complement strand
TAAGCAAGTGAATTTATGAAGAAAGAGCAGAAGAAATATTCCAAGTCTATTGCGACGGCTATAGAGAAAGCTACTACGTATGTCAAGGCTGAAGAATACCACCAGAAATATATTTTCAAGGGGGGTAAGGCTTCTTGCAAGATTGGACATGAATAAAAAAATAGTTATTGTTTTAGTTATTTTTCTTATTGGAATTGCTTATTACTTGTTGTCTCCTTTATTTATTGTGAAAGAAGTTTATGATGATTTGCCTAGTGAGGAAAATCTTGAATATATCTTATCTGCAAAACTTGTTCCTTCTGCACATGACGTTTCTGGGAAAATTGCGGTCTATGATATTGATGGAAAAAGAACTTTAAGATTTGAAGATTTTGATACTGTAAATGGTCCTGATTTGTTTATTTATTTAGCTACTGATATCACTGCTAGTGATTTTATTAGTTTGGGAGAGATTAAAGCAACTAAAGGAAATGTTAATTATGAAATTCCAGTTGGGACAGATTTAAATAAATATGATACTGTCCTTGTCTGGTGCAAGGCTTTCAAAGTCTTGTTTAGCTATGGAGAACTAAAATAAAAATCGCAAAAAAATAAAGACTAATTAAGCTATAAGTATACTTCTTTCTTCGTCACGTTTTTTTGATAGATTTCTACTTACAGTCATTAATTCTGGGTATAAACTTCTTGATGTAGTTTCTGTGAAACCCAAGTTTTTCATTACACCCATGTAATCTCCTTCTGTTAACTTACAGCCGGGATTCATACCAAAGTAGAGATGCTCTTCTCTTTCTTTTCTCTCTTCTTCAATTAATCCATTTAAGATTTTTCCATAACTTGGATATCTTTTGGCAAATTCGTCAACACCAGCGCGTAGGCCTCTAGCTTTATTCAAATCTACTTGTTCAATTCTACCATAACATCTTTCCCCTAGATATTTGCTTTCACCTTCCAAGTCAATTTCAGAAGCTAACTTTGGCTCTCTTCGCTTAAGTTTACCAGACATACTTGAGATTGGAATCCCAATTCTATCTGTAGCTATCAATTCTAATATTTGTTTTTCTGTTTTCATTTTGTTTTTTGTTTTTCCTCCTTACACTTCTTAAAAGAGTAAGAGAAAAATCGTTAATGAAATTATGAGGTGAAGAAGCTCACCGCAGTAGGAATAATTAAAAACTAGATAAATAAGATATTATTATGAATTTGAAAGAAGCAGGACTCACAGATAACGAGGGGAAAGTTTATACTGCACTTATTGAAATTGGCTCTAGTCTTGCTGGTAAAATTTCTAGGAAAACTGGTTTACACAGAAGAACTGTTTACGATGTTACCGAAACGCTGATACAGAAAGGATTGATTAGTTATATGCTTGAAAATAATAGGCGTGTTTTTTCTGCTGTTAATCCTCAGAGAATTCTTGATGTTATAGATGAGAGAAAGAGTATGCTTATGCCTTTAGTAGATGACTTGAAGCATAAATTTGATTCTTCTAAAAAGAAAGAGCAGACTAATTTTTACCGTGGAAAAAACGGACTAAAAATGGTCTTTGAAAGCCAACTCAATTCTTCTGAGATATTAATTCTAGGAGCTACAAATAAAGCTTATGAGTCAATGCCTTACTATTTTAAATGGTTTAATGAAAGAAGAAAACAGAAAAAAGTAAGACTTAGGATAATAACTTCCGATAGAAGTATTAAACCTAAAATGTTAGCTGAAACAAAATACTTGCCTGAAAAAGATTCGGATCATATGGTAATCAATATCTATGGTGGCTCTGTTGCTATGATTCTATGGGGTAAAAAACCATTTGCATTAGTAGTTGAACAAGAAGAATTTGCTTTGGGTTATAGGAAATACTTTGAGCTATTATGGAAAATTGCTAAAAAATAGATTTATTAATTAACTCCTTTTGATATATTGATGAAAAACAAGAAGGTTTTAATAATATCAGTTATTGTTGCTGTTATTGCTATAGCAATTGTGGTAAGTAATATGAAAGTCTCTAAACACACTAAGGTTTCGTTAGAAACTACCGAGGGAACGATTGTTCTTGAGTTATATACTGGTGAAATGCCTATTACTGCTGGTAACTTTGTCAAGCTTGTTAATGAAGGATTTTATGATGGGGTCATTTTTCATAGAATTATAGATGGTTTCATGATTCAAGGAGGCGATCCTACCGGAACAGGTACTGGCGGTCCTGGATATAAAATAAAAGATGAATTTACTGGAACAGATTTAGATAAAAATTATCGTGGGACTGTTTCAATGGCTAATGCTGGACCAAATACTGGGGGAAGCCAGTTTTTTATTAACCTTGCAGATAATAATTTCCTTGATGGAAAACATCCAGTATTTGGAAAAGTTATAGAAGGCATGGATATTGTAGATATTATTGGAAATACTGAAACTGATAAGCAAGATAGACCTATTGAAGAGGTTAAAATAATTAGTGCAAAAGTTATATGATATTTTATTTAATTATCTTGATTATAGGCATTCCAATAGGGTTTTTGATTGCTTGGCTTGCCCGTGATGAGCTTATTGAGGGTTTTGTTTATATCAAAGCATTGGCTTTGGCTTCGTTTATTGGAGCTTTGATTTTTTATGAGAATGAAGTCATTACACTTGGCTTAGGGTTTGTCTGTGTTGTTAGTTATATCAGTGTATTGAAGAGATTTGATAATAAGTGGGCTACTGAAAGGAAAAGATAGACTATTTTTATAACCGCATATTTAAAAAAGGATGATAGGATATTATATATGGAGCTCAAAGATGTACGATTTTAAGGAAATTGAAAAGCAGGCTACTGCAATATTAAAGAAAGGGGGTTCTATAAAAAGAGTTTCAGATGACTCCAAGAGAAAGAAGTTATTTAGTTTTTTAGAAGGTCCTCCTACTGCTAATGCTCCTCCTGCGCTACATCATCTTGAAGTTAGAACCTATAAGGATATTATTAACAAGTTCAGGTATATGCAAGGATTTAATGTTCCTAGAAAGGCTGGGTGGGACTGTCATGGACTGCCTGTTGAAGTACAAATAGAGAAGGAACTAAAATTAAACAGCAAGAAAGATATACTAACCTATGGAGAGGATAAATTCATAGAAGCTTGTAAAAAAAGCGTATTTTCATATGTTAATCTTTGGAATAAATCTACCCAAAGACTCAACTATGAAGTGGATTTGGAAGATAGATATGCTACATTAGATAATAATTATATAGAAAGCGTTTGGTGGTCACTTAAAGAATTGTATAATAAAAGATTGTTATATGAATCTCATAAAGTTGTACCATTCTGCCCGAGATGTCAAACTCCACTTTCAAGCCATGAAGTTGCTCAAGGTTATAAAAATGTGAAAGATGATTCTGTTATTGTTAAATTCAAAGTCAAGGGGAAGGTGAATGAGTACTTTCTTGTTTTCACTACTACTCCTTGGACTCTGCCATCAAATGTAGCAATTGCAGTTAATAAGAAAATAGAATATAATTATGTTTCAGATAAGGAAAGTGGAGACACCTTAATAATTGCAAAGAATTTAACTGAAAAATATCTTCCTGACCCAAAAATAATAAAAACTGTAAAGGGTGAAAAATTATTTGGACTCGGATACGAACCTCTCTTTCCCTATTTTAGTAAGTTAGATGCTTTTAGAGTAATTAATGGAGAATTTGTTACGGAAACTGATGGAACTGGATTAGTACACATGGCTCCGGCTTTTGGAGAGGATGACTATGGTGCATGCAAGGCTGAAAAATTACCATTTATTCAACCGGTAGATGAAAATGGAAAATTCACTCAAGAGGTTCATGATTACAAAGGAGTTTTCATAAAAGATGCTAACATTCCAATAATTATCAGACTCAAAGAGGAGAAAAAGTTGTTTAAAAAAATAAGATATGAACATGAATATCCTTTCTGTTGGAGATGTGATACCCCCCTAATGTATTATGCAATAAAATCTTGGTTTATTCAGGTAACAAAATATAAGGAACGATTGATTGAATTAAATGAAAAAATAAACTGGACTCCTAAGCATATTAAGGAAGGTAGGTTTGGAGAGTGGCTCAAAAATGTAAAAGATTGGGCATTATCTAGAAAAAAATTTTGGGGAACTCCATTGCCTATATGGAGATGTTCATGTGGCTATGAAGAAATAATAGGTAGCATTGCAGATTTGAAAAAAAGATCTAATAAGAAAATAACCGATAAAGAAATTGATTTACATAAGCCTTGGATAGATCATATAACTTTAGAATGTAAAAAATGCAAGAAAGAAATGAAAAGGTTGCCCGATGTAATAGACTGCTGGTATGATTCTGGGGCAACTAGTTTTGCTCAATTCCATTATCCTTTTGAGAATAAAGAAAAATTTTTAAAAAGATTCCCTTATGACTTTATATCTGAAGCAATTGACCAAACAAGAGGTTGGTTTTATACCCTTCATGTAATTGCCACAATATTATTTGATGATGTAGCTTACAAAAATGTTATTTGTGCAGGACACATTATAGATGAGAAAGGCGAAAAAATGAGTAAGAGCAAAGGAAATGTTTTAGACCCCGATATGGTTCTTGACACTTTAGGGGTAGATGCTACAAGATTACAATTTTGCACTGTAGAAATAGGAAATTCAAAGAAATTTGTAATTGAGACCGTAAAAAAAGAGATTATGCCTTTCATGAACACCTTGCTTAATCTTCATCAGTTCTATAAGGAAATAAGCAACTCAAAGAAAAAAGAAAATGCAATAGAAGATAAATGGATTCTATCTAGGCTTAATTCAACTATTGAAACAGTAACTTCCAACTTAGAAAACTACCAGATTGAAAGAGCTCTTAATCCCTTAATTGATTTTATTGTAAAGGATTTCTCAAAAAATTATATTAAAATGATTAGAGATAGAGAAGATAAAGGTGTAACTGAAGTTACCGCCGAGATTTTAGAGAAAATATCCAAGATGCTAGCACCTTACGCCCCAAATATATCTGAAGTAATTTATTCAACTTTTGGAAAAGAGTCTGTACATTCTTCTTCTTGGCCTGAACAAAACAAAAAGAAGATTAATATTGAACTAGAAAAAGAATTTAACGCTACACTTAAAATAATAGAAAGGGGACTTGCCGAAAGAGACAAAGCGA
>CAYIGE010000074.1:0-5192 GCA_964362835.1 Candidatus Woesearchaeota archaeon | reverse complement strand
AAAATCTGAATCATCTGAAATTATTTCTTTAATCCCCTTTATTATTGCAGTTGCTGCATGAATCGCATCTCTTGGTTTTAAGTTGTATTCTTCAGAGAGCTTTTGAGCTTCAAACATAATTGTTTCATTAACTTCTAGCAAATTGAGATTGGGAAATTTTAAGAATTTCTTGCCTTCAATGTTGGCTATATCTTTTCCTTTGTTTTTTCTTATAACATGAACTATTTCATCCCATGTCAAAAATGAAGTAAATCCTTCTGTCTTTTTTTCGGCTACTTCTGTAAGGATTCTTCTGCATTTATCTCCTGCTTCTTTGTTGTTTATTATTGCATATACAAAAATATTGGTGTCAAGGTAAATCATAGCTTTCCTCTTCTATTTTTTTTAGGTCTTCTAATGTTAAATCTTTATTTTTCGTTCTGGCTATTGTGAAAAATTCGTGCAGAAATTCTTTTATATCTTCATCCTGTTTTAAGATCACTTCTTTATCTTTTATCTCAAATGATATTTTGCTTCCAATTTTAAGTTTCAAAAATTCACGAATATCTTTAGGTATTACTACTTGTCCTTTCTCCCCTATTTGTCTTTTAATTATCATAGTCTATTTTAGTAGGAATTGGTATTTAAACTTTTTCCTACCTGTAAGTAGGAATTTATTCTCCTAAATAGCCACCCTTCTGGATGCTCCATAATTCTCTGTAAATTCCTGGTTTGTTTATCAACTGTCTGTGAGTTCCTTGTTGAACTATTTTTCCTTTATCTAGAACTACAATTAAATCGGCATTCATTACAGTTGAAAGTCTATGTGCTATAATTAGAGAAGTTCTGCCTTGCATTAATTTTTGAAGGTCTCTTTGTATTTCGCTTTCTGTTTTTGAATCTAGAGACGATGTAGCTTCGTCTAGCAAGAGTATTTTTTTATTTGCTAAAATTGCTCTTGCTATAGAAACTCTTTGCTTTTCTCCGCCTGAAAGTTTAACTCCGCGTTCTCCTACAATTGTGTTTTCTTGGTAAGGGAATGAAGCGATGGTTTTGTCTAATTGAGCGAATTTGATTGCTTGTAATACTTCTTTTCTTGAAGCTTTGGGATTTGAAAATAGAATATTATTGTAAATAGTATCATCAAACAAAACGCATTCTTGAGGCACTATGCTTAATTCTGCTCTTAATGACTCTTGTTTTACCTCTTTTATGTTCATTCCGTCTATTTTTATTTCCCCATTTTCTAAGTCATATAATCTGTAAATTAATTTTATCAGAGTAGATTTTCCTGAACCTGAATGACCTACTAAAGCTACTTTTTGATTTTGATTTACTTTAAGATTGAAATTCTTGAATAAATCGTTTTCATGATATTTAAAAGATACGTGATTGAATTCTATTGTTCCCTCTTTTATTTGCAAGTTTTGGGCATTTGGTTTATCTTTTATATCGTTTTCTATTTTTCCGTATTGGAATAAGTCATGGAAGTCTGCTATTGATTTGTTATAGCCTCGCATTCCATCCATGAAGCTTTGAACGCCGTTTATTATTGCCCAATAAGACATCCAAGTAAATGTAACTGTTCCTAAAGTTATTTCTCCGTTTATGAAAGATTTTAATGATAAGAATAGAGCAAATAATCCCCCTATTCCCATAATTATGCCTTCTACTGAACCCGACCAGCGCTGTAGTTTCCATTCCTTATACCAAGCATTTTTTGTTTTTTCCGTTGCAGAGGCGTATTTATTTTTAATAACACTCTCTTTACCATAATATTTTATTGAATCTATATTAGTTAATGTATCTGCAGTGAATGCTTTTTCTATATCTTCCGTATTATTTGCGATTACCTTTAATTCTCTTTGTCTTTTTTGTATTCTGTAACTGTATAATGCAAAAATTGTTGTTGTAATTATTATAATTAAACCGATGTTTAAATTTACAAACATAAGTGCTGTTCCAGAAACTATTATTTCAAAAATTATTGACAGTGCTTGGAATGTTGCGAAATCAGTCATTCTTTCCATTGCACTAGAGCCTCTTAATAAACGGGAAATTAATGAGCCTGTTTTGTGAGTAGTATGGAATTTATATGAAAGATTTAGTATGTGGTTATAGTAATAATTTTTTAAATCAAGTATAGATTTTGCTTCTAATTTGTTTATGAAATGTATTCTTAACCATCGAGTTAATCCTCCAAGGAATATAGTCATTGCCCATATAATCCCTATGATTGTTAGGATTTGTGTAAATGCTTCTAAAGTTAGTTCATTTTTAGTGAATAGTTCTCCGTTATCAATGATTCCTTTGAATAAATAACGGGCTGCAAGGCCTGTTAAAGGTAAAAGTAATGCACATATCATTACTGCGATGATAAGTATTTTGTAATTTTTTATAAAACTCCAATATGTTTTTAAAATATATTTAACATCAAGTGGTGCTCTTTTTGACCCCCTTTCTTTCATTAGTAGATGATGAAAAGATGGTTTTAAAAGTTTTCTGTTAACTTTTAACTCTTCAACTCTGACGAGGTTAAAGATTTTAAAAGTTTACTCTTGGGGTTTTTCTTGACTTTCTTCCTTAACTTCCTTTTTGTAGTTAGGATCGGGTTTCCAATTAGGGTCAAATTCAAATTCCCAGGGTCTCTTGCCTTTCCTTAGGGCGACTAAAATTGGCAGGTTTCTTTCTGATTTTTTTTCTGTCTTTTTTATCATTGCGTTTGGCGGAAGGGAATAAACAGCATTACAATTAGGATAGTTTGTGCACCCTACAAAGGATCTCATGCTTTTTTTGGAATATCTTATTTGTAGGTTGCCGATATTACACTTTGTGCAAGGCATTAGGGTGTTTTGCTCTTTTTGTTGTTCTCTATGATGTTGTATTCCTTCTAGAATCTGAATTCCTATTGATTGTTCATGGACTTTGAATTCTTTAGAAATATCAGTTATTAGTCTTTTTACTTGGGCAACAATTTCTTCTTCTTTAGCATCCCAGTTTGATTTTAGATTTAGTATTTCATCCATTTTCTCTTCTACGTCTCTTGTAAGATTTTCATCTATTATTATTGGAGAATATTTTTCAAGGGCTTCAATTAGTTTTACTCCTAAAGTTGTGGCTTGAATGCTTTTACCATCTAAATATCCTCTGTCAAATAAAGTATCTACTATTGCAGAACGAGTTGCTTTAGTTCCTAAATTCTTTTTTTCTAGCAAAGTAATTAGTGAAGTTGGAGTATATCTCTTTGGAGGTTGAGTTTCTTTTTCTTCAAATTTTATTTCGTCTACTTTTACTTGACCGTTTATTGTTGGAACGTCTTTTTCTTCAAAGGTTGTTGGATATACTTCAGTCCAGCCTTTTTTAGTCATTGTTAATCCATTTGTGGTAAACTTCTTACCATTATTAGAGGTTAATTGAATTCTTTTTGCTATTCCTTCTGCATTTGGGGAGAAACATGCTAAGAATCTCAAGGCTATTAGATTGTAAAGTTTTTCTTCATCTTCAGATAATTTTTTGAATTCTCCTGTTGGATATATTGAAGGGTGTGCTGGGTCTGATTTTTCTCCTTCTACTGGATTCGCTCTTGTTGCTATTTTTGTTTCTGGGAATTGTTTTGCTAGTTTTTCTAATATTTTCTTTGGTTCTATTTCTTTAGGTATTTTCTGAGAAGAAGTTCTTGGGTATGATATTATTCCATCCAAGTATAGAGATTGGGATACTTGGAGAGTTCTTGATGGGCTTAACTTGATATGAGCATATGCTTCTCTTTGCAGAGTTGTTAAATCAAAGGGATGAGGTGGCTCGTAGTGTTCTTCTTTTTCTGTTGTTTCAGCAAGTCCGCTCTTTATATCTTTGAAATCTTCTAACTCTGCTTTGTCAAATATGTCCTTAGTATGTTTTAACATACAAACCTCCTGCGGGTGCTCGTTGACTGATGTCATCGGCAACTCCAACTTTCCAGTTGAAGTTTTTCTATGAGTTCCAGCATCCACTGTTGCGAAGACTTGCCAGTATGGTTGAGATTTGAATTTTTCTATTTCTTTGTCTCTATCAACTATTATTTTTAGGGTTGGGCCTTGGACTCTGCCTATTGATAATATTTTAAATGAACCCGCAGTTTTTATCGCAGACATTAGTGCTCTGGAAAGATTTATTCCGTATAACCAATCTATCTTATGTCTTGTTTCTCCTGCATAAGCTTGCCCCCAGTCTAAAGTCTTCATAGGGTTTTCATAGGACTTTTCTAATTCTGGTTTTGTTAATGTTGAATATTTCATTCTTTTTGCGTCTTTTTCTCCGATTATAAAGCGCAATACATTCCACCCTATGAGTTCACCTTCATTATCAAAATCAGTTGCTATTATCGTTTCTTTTGCACTTCTGCTCAACTTTTTTAGAAGCATGTAGTAATTTTTTGTAAAATGTGCTGTTTTACTTTCATATGAAGGAATCCATTCTATGTTAAATATTGGCCAGCCACTCTGACCTTTTGAGTATGTTAAATTGAATAAATGTCCGACAGCCGAAGCTACAACTATTCTTTTTCCATTTCTTTCTAATTCATAAAATGGAACATTATTCTCGCTGTATTTTCTTGGCGTGTTTGATAACGCAGATGCAATTTTAAGAGCTGCTTGAGGTTTTTCCGTTACAATCAAGGTGATGTTTTTTTCTGATTTTTCTAATCTGGCTTCTGCTTTAGGTTTTTTGGCTCTGCTTTTTGGGCTTTTTAGTTGTAATTCGTCTTTTTCATTGATGTTGCCGGGTCTTTCAATTGTAGTTAATTCTTCTATTTTTGGCTTAGTTTTTACTGGTTTTTCAACAGTTATTTTTGATTCTGAAGGTGCTAGAAATGCTTCAACTGCCATATAATTGCTTAAGCTAATGGTATATAATTATTTATGGTCTATGAATAATGGGATATTTTTTAAATGGTTATGGATTGACAAGAATATGAAAGGAATTTATGTCAAAGTGTCTCCTGAAAACCACACACTTAGAGAATTGATATTCTCTAATACATTCAATTCTTGCGAATTGAAGTCTTTAGTGTGTGGTGGTGCATCGATTTTTTGATAGGAGTTAATATTTTTGAAGTTTGCTAAAATGGATTAATGGAAGTTTTTTCTTTATTTTTAAAGGGATTTCAATGTTTATACCCAAACACTTTATCATAATCCTTATGGTTAAAGATATCCATAACGAAGGCGATT
>CAYIGE010000073.1:0-5231 GCA_964362835.1 Candidatus Woesearchaeota archaeon | reverse complement strand
TCTCTCTCAGTTTTATTTAATATTTTTAAAACTTCTATGGGTTTTATTGGATGCTGATATTTGTAAACTGTTTCAAATATATCATACTTTGTGACCATACTTATTGTCTCTTTTCAAACTTTATAAATCTTGCTATTTGGCAGGGTTTATCGGTTTTTTACCGATAAAACGTGCTATTTGGCAGGGTTTATAGTGATTTTTCTGTCACGCATTGGTGGTCTACAATCATTATAAATCCTAAGAATGTTTGTATCGTGTTGATACAGGAAAAAACCCTTGGGGAGAATCAAAACGGGTGGTCGTTGGGTCCGGGCGTTTAGTAAAATATTTAAAATATATTTTACAGATAGTTTTATGACACTTTTTACAAAATGCATATTGAAACCTGAAGAGCCTTCTGATGGAATTAGAATTTCAGTAATGAGCAGACATACCTTAAATGATGGAGTTACTCCTGATATAAGAATTAATCCTGAAATGTATGATGAACATCAGCCTACTCTGGCTCCATCACCTATCCTTATTGGAAGTTACCGTAAGAGGGGTTTAGCTTGGGAGGAATTTGCAGTTAAATATCTTGATTATATTAGAGCTGGAGAAGTTATAATTGAAGTGCAATCATTGGCGCAGAGATCTCTGAAACAGAATGTTACATTGTTGTGTATTGAAGAGACGGCGAGATACTGTCATAGAAGACTTCTTGCAGAAGAATGCAAAAGATATGAGCCGGACCTTCGAATAGTACACCTGTAACTTTTTACAGCTATATTTTATAAGTAAGTTAATACATTTATAGACATGAAGAAAACACTTAGACCGCCGTTGAGAAAGAAAGACCCATTTTTAGAGAAGTTTCATTTCTTTTTTATATGGATTGTTCGTATTACACTTTTGTTTGCATTGTATAGATCTGTTTTGTTAGAAAATTGGCATGTTTTCGGCGTTGTTCTTTTTGCTTTGATACTAACGTTTCTTGCTTTTTTTATTGAACGCAGATATAAAATTGATATTCCAATAGAATTTGAAATAGGTTTAGTTGTTTTAATATATGGTTCTATTTTTCTTGGCGAGTTAAACGATTATTATTACACATTTTGGTGGTGGGATTTAGTATTACATACTCTTACAGGAATTATTATTGGATTAGTAGGATTTCTTATTCTTTTAGTTTTATATAGAAGAAAACATGTTATAGCTGCTCCGTCTAGTATTGCTCTGTTTTCATTTTCTCTTGCTGCGGCTGTTGGAGGAATATGGGAAATTTTTGAATTTGGAATGGATAGCTTGCTTGGATTGAATATGCAAAAATCTGGCCTAGTTGATACGATGGGAGATTTGATTGTTAATAACTTTGGGGCTCTTCTTGCTTCATTATTGGGGTACTTTTATTTGAAAAGTGGTCAAGCTCCTTTAATTGGCCGTATTGTAAATAGATTTAGGAGGGAGAACCCTAAAATTTCAAAAAACTTGTCTGAAAGGTAAAATTAAGAATAATAGTTAGTAGAAATTTTTTCTTAATTATTCTTTGCGTTCGTTATTAAGAAGAAGTTTGATTGTTGGCTGCATCTTATATTGATTGTTGCCCTGACTTATTATAGAGTCCTCTGCATTAAAGTCGAGAGTTAATTTTATTTCTTCGCCTGAAACAACCTCAAAGTTTCTCACAATTCTTACTGTTCCTGAAGGAATTGTTAAATTTTCTTCTTTGCCGTCTATTGTTGCCTTTGCGCTTTCTACATTAAGTCTTATCTGAGTGTACTTTCCTGCCTTCACTTCTTGAGAACCAAGGAATGCTACTGCATCTTTGACAGTCATCAAATCATGAGTAACTGGGCCTGTAACTATAGTACTCCACTCGCCTTGAGTATCGTTCTCTGTAGAATTAGATGCTTTTGCGCCAGCATAGTGGACTTCAATATCTGATAATGTGACTATCACGCTAGATACATTAACTCCTGCTGGTGCATCAGTTAGGTAGAGATTAATTGTACCTGTTTCGTTAGAGTTAGAGTTGAAGAGAAATACAGCTATAATTAATACTATAACAATTGCCCCTATCCATAAAAGACCCTTCCCCATAATATAGATTGGAGCTACATACATTTAAGCCTTTCTGTTTAAAATCTGTGTAGCCCGGAGACATATGTCTGTAGGGGGCACAATTCTTAACGTTTATATATCCCAATTTACTGGTTTTGTTATGGCAGCAACACCACCAGGCGCAAAGAAAAGAAAGATTGATTATATGGTTGATCAGAATACTTTTGATGAGTTTATGAAGGCCTGTAGCAGAAAAGGATTTGCTCCGCAAGTTGTTCTTGAACAAGCAATGAGAAAGTTTACTCAAACTGGTCAAGTTTAATTCCAAAGTGTGTCTGATGAACACTTTGGGTATCTAAAAAACTAAACTCTAAGTTTTTTTGATTAACTCAAGATATAATAACTGGTAAAGATTCTTGCTTTTAATGACAGACTACGCATTTATTCAGGAAAACTCGCATTTGTCTAAAATTTGGACGGCGATTTTTTCAGTTTTTGCTTTAGCTTCAATATTAGTTATAAGCATATTTTTTTCAACATTCTTTTATCCATTATTGTATTCTATTCCTTATTTTGAAAGTTTGATGCAGTTTTTAATAGAGAACATGAAGAATCTGACATTGTTTGGGCTATTTACTGCGCATTTAATAGGGGGAATATTTTTCATACCGTCTCCAGATGAAATAATATTTTATTATGGACTTATTAAAGGGAATCCATATTTATTTTCAATTTTATTTGCTATAAGTGGGTATATGATTGCGCAACTTCTGAATTATTATGCAGGTAGTAAAATAAGTCCTTTGATAATGCATGTTGTTTCTAAAAAGAAAGTTTACAATGCACGCAGAGCCGTTAACAAATATGGAGCTTTTAGTATATTTTTATTTAATTTTCTTCCTTTTCCAGGACCGTTACTTACATTTGCATTAGGGATTGCAAGATATAATTTCACTCGCCTTTTTGTAATAACTTTGATAGGAAAGACTTGTAAGTATATTGTTTTAATAATTATTTTCATGATATTCTCCGCATAGTATTTATACTGGCTTTCTATATGGGTTTGTGGCAGATTATGAATATGTAACCAGAAAGGAAGTAAATCTAGATGAAACTGTAGACATAAGGAGATTGGCTGGTAAGAGAGTTCTTTCTAAAGGTGGGACCATTGTAGGGAATATTTCTGAAGTGAGAGTTAATTCTCAAACTCTGGAGCTAGACGGGTTAATTATTGGTAGACAATTTGAAAAGCCGATTTATATTGGAAAAAGTTACTTTTCAACCCTTTCCAATCAATCAGTTATATTAAATATAGAACCAAGCATTTTACTAAAGGGACTGAAAGTCGTTACTTCGGATGGTAAGGTGCTTGGTAAAGTGATAAAAGTAAATAGGGTTAACAACACTAATGAAATAAATAGTCTTTTAGTAAGAAGATGGTGGAACAAATACCTTATTCCTAGCGATGAAATTAAACAACTCGGAAATTCTGTTCTGATTAAAAGAAAATATGATGCCACAAAAATCTATATCTGGAAGAGACCTGAGTAAGACTCTAACCTCTGAAGACTTGCTGGGAAAAGAAGTTATTGACTTTGATGGAACTTTCATTGGAGTCATAGAGAAAGTGCTTATTGACCCAAATGAAATGGAGTTTGTTGGGATATCCATTGATAAGGGTTTTCTTAAAAAGGGTTTAACGGTTGGTAGAAGTTATATAGATAAAATAACTGAGAATGCTGTATTCTTACGCATAAGAGTTTCTTACGAGGTGAAGGGTAAAATTGTTTTTGATAAAGAGGGTGAAGTGGTTGGTAAAGTTGCGGGCATAGAACTTTATGAAAATAAAAATCAGATTGTTAGCTTGATTGTTAGGTCTAATTTTTTGTTTGGGAAGCCAATATCAATTCCTGCAAAATATATAACTGAGATAGGGGAAAATGTTATGCTTAATGTTAGTAAAAGTGAATTGAAATAATTTAAATATAAGTTATACTACTAGATGTTATGAGATATGTCGATGGTTTTGTTTTTGTAGTGAAGAGGAAAAATATTTCTGCTTACAAGAAAATGGCCTCTGATGCAGGTAAAGTTTGGAAAAGACATGGAGCACTTCAATATATGGAATGTATGGGGGATGATTTGCATCCTAAAATGATTAAATTAACTTTTCCAAAGATGACTAAATTGAAATCTGGAGAGAGTGTTTGGTTTTCATTTATAGTTTACAAATCTAAATCTCAACGAGATAGTGTGAACGCTAAAGTGATGAAATATTTCCATGAAAAGTATAAAGACAAGAAACAAGATATGCCTTTTGATATGAAACGCATGGCCTATGGCGGTTTCAAAGCGCTAGTGGATTATTAGTCTAATCTTTGAATACGACTATATTTGTCATTCCGCGTCTCTTTCTTTCTACGAATCCTTTACCCTCCAGTCTGTCTATAATTCTTGTTATTTTTGCTTTACTTAAATTTGTTTTTTCTATTATCTCTGCTTGAAATATTGTTTTATTTTCTTGAATTAATTTAAGGACTTGTTTTTCTTCTGTTTTTAAGTCCGTCGTGTTTATCACTTTTTTTTGAATTTTTCTTTCTATGGTTTTAGTTTTTATTACAATTTTTTCTTGAGGCTTTGAGAACATCATCACAAGTGAGACAAGAACAAGAATTCCTACAATTCCTAAAGCCAAATAGGTTTGTTGAGTGATTGTATCGTACATTGGACAATAATCTGTTCCATGAGCAATAGTGCAGCTTGAGTTAACGAAACTTGTTAATGCATTTTGAAACATAAATACGATTATTGCAATTAGGACTGAAACTCCTAATAGGATATATCCTACATGCTTGTTTTCCATAAAAAACTCTGCTGATTTGAGTTTATAAACCTTAATCTGTGAAACTAGTTTCACAAAAGCTCTTTTATACTACATTATGTATGGGTATTTATGACATTTAAAGAGTTTAGAGAAAAGGATTTGGGAAGGGTAGTTAAGACTGTACTAATCTCACTCATTACTTCATTTGCCGTATTTTTAATTGTATATTTCTTGAAATTAAGGTATGTAGATAATTTTATGCCTAAGTTTGGATTCTATATATTTTTTGCAATATTGAGTTATGCTATGATTATGCCTTCATTAAAGAAAGTAAGGGGGTATGATGAACTTCCTTGTATGTCTGGAA
>CAYIGE010000072.1:0-5557 GCA_964362835.1 Candidatus Woesearchaeota archaeon | reverse complement strand
TCTTTCCCTACACGACGCTCTTCCGATCTTTAAATACTTAATACCATACTTCTTAACAACAGCTAATTGTTCGAGATCCTTATCTTTTATTCTCCCTTTCAATTCACCCATTTTATTCTCTACATCTTTTGTAGAGATTATTTTGCAATTATCAAAAAGATATCTTCTAAACTTTCTAGCTAGCGCAATTCCATGAAATTTCTCAAAATACCTTGTAATTTCTCTTAAAACTCTTTCAGAAATAATAACTTCTATTAAGCCTTTATTTAAAAATTCTATTATTTTTGCGTGTTTGATTTATCAAATTGAAAAGCATAAATAAAGACAGTTGTATCGATAAAAGCCCTAATTTTCATCTTCTAACTTCTCTAAATCCTTAGCCAGCTGTTCAGGACTTATTTTTCTCTTGGGATATTTTTGTATTTCCTTCCATTGCAATTCCCTTCCTAGCAATCCTAATTCGATAAAATAATGTATTAATGCTGCTCTTATGGCCTCTGATTTATTACTAAAAAATCCTTTTTTAATTAGTTCTTAAAGTAAGTGAGCTTCTATTCCCTTGAACTTAAGTGTTAAATTTGTTTCCATTTTGTCCTATGTTATAGCAAAATAATAGCATATTTATATATTTTTCGGTCATTTTATTCCTCCCTCATCATAGACTGAAAAAGATATTTATTAATGAGACTTAATGAACTCTCTAAATCTAAAGCTTCATCAAGAAAGGTTTTTTCATAAATAATAATCAACTTCAGATGTATAAATAATCTCTTGTTAATTTTATTCCTATTGGAATAATCTTTAAATACCTAAGAAAACTAAAACAAAAATGGTATTTGACATAACTCATCTGAAAAAAATAAGAAAACAATTGAATTTAACACAGCATCAATTTGCCAAAGAATCTCAAGTCTCCCAATCTATGATTGCGAAAATAGAATCAGGAAAACTAGATCCAACTTATAGTTATGTTAAAAAAATAGAAAAAGCCATAGAAAATTTAACAAAAATAAATGAAGAGAAAATAACTGCAAAACATATTATGCATAAAGGAGCAATTACGATAAATAAAGATGAGAAAGTTAAAAATGTTTTAAAAATATTCTCCAAAAATAATATATCTCAAATACCAATAATTGAAAGAAACAATGTAATAGGCTTGATAACAGAATCTTCAATAGTTAATCATCTTGAAAAAGACCTCATAAATAAAACCGCGGAGGAAATAATGGAAGAATCTCCGCCCCTAATCACATCTTTGGCAAAAATAGAAATAATAACTTCTTTGCTAAAGTTTTATCCTATTCTCATAGTTCAAGAAAAAGGAAAACTAATAGGAGTAATAACAAAGGCAGATATTCTTAAAAATTTAAGGTAAGTAAATTAATTCTTTCGCAATTTATATCTAATTGTGACCAAGTAACATAATATTATTATACTCAGTAACATACAAATTTTATATGTTACCAAGTAACGAAAAATTTATATACTAGGTAACATAAGAATTTAAGTGAAAATTGAAGATCACTTAAAGGCGTATAAAGAACATAGAGATAGTATAGACTGGGCTATAGATAGAGGAATAACAAATTCACAAAGAATAATAGGTACACACGCCTCTAGAGCCATAACCGAACTCCTTTCTGCATTTCTGCATAAAATCAATGTTATAGAAATAGGTTTCCAAATAAATCACCGCTGGTTTAAATCAGAAAAAGTATCAGAAAAATTTCCAGATTTTCCAGAAAAAGATACCATAATTAAAAAATTAAGAGACCTCGAATTAAAAACTGAAAATATTACTTACGGTTCACAAAAATCAGAAGAAGAAATAAAAACTGTTCTAAAATTATTTAACGAAGTAGAAAAAATATTACTAAATCTTTTAGAACAAAAAAATGAATAAAGAAAAACAAAATAAATTAATTGCATATGCATTAGATTTCATATCCACATTATTAGAAAATAACATAATCTTAGAAAAAGCCATATTGTTTGGCTCTGTAGTAACACAAGAGTTTGATAAAGAGAGTGATGTAGACATCTTTCTAGAAACAGAGGAAAATGAAAATAAAATAAATTCTCTCTTAACTCAATTCGAAAAAACTAAAGGGCAAAATTGGATATTAAAGGGTATTGATAATACGATATCACTAAAAATTGGGAGATTAGAAAAATGGACAAAATTAAGAAGAAGCATTCAAAGCCATGGAATTGTGCTTTATTCAATATTCAAAGAAATCCCTGAGAAAGTAAATAATTATAGTCTATTTACATTGAATTTCAATTCGTTGTCTAGACTAAAAAAAGTTAATCTATGGAGAAAAATTTATGGTTATTCACAAAAAGTAAAGAATAAAAGATACGAAATGGGTGGCTTAATAAAAAATTTGGGAGGTAAAAAGTTAGAAAGAGGTGTTGTAATCATTCCTCCTCATAAAACAAAAGAGTTTAAAGACTTCTTGCATAAAAATAAAATAAACTACAAATTAATAGAAATCTGGACAGATTCTTTATAATGAAACATAGCACAATGATTAAATACTTATCTTTTCTGAAAAAGATATGAAAAAGGTGAAGTCAAAAGCTGTAAAAAAAAGAGGCAAACAATCAAAATCTCTCGCGCTTGCATTTTCTCAAAGAGGAGAAGACCTCGTTTTAAACGAAATAAAAAAAGAAATCATGCAAAACCCAGAAATTATGAAACAATTCAGCCCAGATGGAAAAGACATTTCCGCCGAAGGCGGTGAAGATTAATTTCTAGTTTAAGGATCGTACCTAAAAAATCTTTCCTGCCAGTTTGGATTTAACAAAATGTCTCCATAACTATTAACAATATTTTGAGCATCTCCAAATAATTTCCAGAATTGCTGGTAATACGTATGAGTTTCATAAGACAAACAAGGGCCATCAAATTCTTTTAATTTGTCTACAAGTTTCGCTTGTGCACTTTCTATTTTACCTCTTCCATCTTCTCTTAATTCAACTAGTCCTACGAAACCAATAAAAAAAGGTTTTTGAGATAAAGAAGCAGGTATAACCTCAAGCTCTGCAATTTGATCAGGAATTTTAGAATCTAATTCTTCATATCTTTTTCTTATACTATCCAAACTTCTAGTTCTATCTAATTTAAGAGGTCCACCCTCATCAATTCCATCAAAAGCTTTTTCTGGATTAGACAAAACATTGCGATCCTTTTTCCAGTTTCCTAAATCAAGTTCAGAAAGCTCAAGCGTCGTTGAATCAATAATATAATCCAATTTAAATAAGTCTGCATATTGACGATTTAAAACCGGTATCCTGCCTCTTTCTTCAAAAATATCGAGATACTCGTCCAACGGGGCGGTGTAGGTTTCAGAATCTCTCCATTTAGTGTGACCTTTTTTAAAAGCCTCTAAATCAGATTCTTTAACTTTTAGCCCGTCAGCATGAAGAGTCTCTCTAACAACTTGATTCACAGCCCTAGCACTTTGAACAAAAGAATTTATATCATCTAATCCAAGGTAAATACCGTTAACTCTACCAAAAAGACTATCGTAGCAATGAACATGCAAATTAGGTTTCACAACATCAATTTCAACTTTAGCCATAATTTTTCATCTTTTAGATATATAAAAATCTATCTCACTACCAACTTGGAGTAAACTATACTGTATAAAAAAGTGCCTAACTAAAAGCCCCACAACAACAAACCATTTAAATCTATTTAATCTTTGAAGAAGTATGGAAAAAGAGACAAGAAGATCTTATCTTAGAAGCGAAGAATTTCTTTAATGCATACAAAAAAAATATTACAGAAACAGCAAGAGAAGGAGAAAGAATTGTTCATCTTAGATTCCCCGATCTATCGGAATTTTCTCCAGAACTAGCTGATAACATAACAGACAATCCAGAAGAAACTCTTGCCCTGCTAGAAAATGCTTTGGAAGAATCTGAGTTTTTAAAGAATCCTAGAATTAGATTATTAGAAATCCCGCAGACAGCCCATATAAAAATAAGAAATATAAGAGCAAAACATTTAGATCAATTAATTGGTGTTGAAGGAATTGTCAAGCAGGCTTCGGATGTCCGTCCTCAAGTGGTCAACGCAAAATTCGAATGTCCTAGTTGTGGCGCGATTCTTTCTGTTTTACAAGTAGACAGAAAATTCAGGGATCCTTCAAGATGTTCATGTAATTGGAAAGGAAACTTCAAGCTATTATCAAAAGAAATGGTTGATGTCCAGCGTCTTGTGGTAGAAGAATCTCCTGACGCTTTAGAAGGCGGCGAGCAGCCAAGAAGAGTTAATATTTTCTTAAAAGAAGATTTGGTTGAACCTAAAATGGAGGAGCATACAACTCCTGGGAGTAAAGTAAAAATTTACGGTATATTGAAAGAAATTCCTGTTCCCTTACAGACAGGAATTTCAACGCGTTTCGATATAGCAATAGAAGCAAACAATGCAATAGCAATGGAAGAATCTTTTGAAGACCTTAATATAACAGATGAAGACATGAAAGAGATACTAGAACTTGCAGCAAATCCAAAGATATTCAAGCGTCTAGCACAAAGTATAGCTCCAAGTATTTACGGATTTGATAAAATAAAAGAAGCTGTTCTTCTGCAATTATTCGGCGGTGTGAAAAAGAAAAAATCCGATGGCGGCTCAACGCGCGGAGATATTCATATTCTTTTAGTGGGAGATCCAGGTGTTGCAAAATCAGTAATGCTTCAATATGTGTCCACCATAGCACCAAGAGGGAGATATGTTTCGGGAAAATCAACAACAGGAGCGGGATTAACAGCTAGTGTAGTGAAAGATGAATTTCTTAGAGGATGGTCATTGGAAGCAGGAGCAATGGTGTTGGCAAATAAAGGTTTGGTAGCGATAGATGAGATTGAGAAAATGGATGAACATGATCGCTCAACAATGCACCAAGCTATGGAACAGCAAACAGTAACAATCACGAAAGCGAATATTCATGCGACGTTAAGAGCAGAAACAACTGTTCTAGCAGCAGGTAATCCTAAGCTAGGAAGATTTGATCCTTATACTCCAATTCCGCAACAAATAGACATCTCTCCGGCTCTTCTCTCAAGATTCGATGTAATTTTTGTAATTCGTGACTTGCCAAACAAATTACAGGACGAAGCAATAGCAACCCATGTTTTGGAAGAGCATAAACAGGAAATTATAAGAGATGTTGTTCACCCCAAGTTGCTAAGAAAATACATTGCCTATGCAAAACAAAAAATCAAACCCAAATTAACAGATGAGGCTATTGAAGAAATAAAAAACTTTTATGTAAGACTAAGAAGTCAATCGATAAAATCGGATTCAGACATTAAACCGATTCCAATTACAGCTAGACAATTAGAAGGAATAGTAAGACTAGCAGAAGCACATACAAAATTACATTTAAGGGATAAAGTAATGGCTCAGGATGCGAGAGTAGCTGTAGAATTATTAAAAATCTCTTTGTCTCAAGTGGGATATGACGAAGAAACACAAACTTTCGATATAGATAGGATTACAACAGGAATAAGCTCATCAAAAAGAGGCAAAATATTATTAGTA
>CAYIGE010000071.1:0-5578 GCA_964362835.1 Candidatus Woesearchaeota archaeon | reverse complement strand
ATATATTATAAATGATATAAAAAATATTGGATAAAAATAATTGGGTAATAAATTTCTAATAAAGGCATAAGGTATTATAGCTATCATATACATTATAGATACAATTAAAGCAAAATTCATTAAAAAAGCTATTCCAAAAGATAAATCTTTATCCTTTTCTATTTCATTATTAGCATTTGTCATATTTTGTATATCCCCCTACTATTGCTTCATTTTCCGACTTAAAAGTTATAAAATTATCTTTAGCTATATTATTTAATTTATTTTTACAATTTTGATAATCATAGTAAATTTTTGCAGTTACACTTTTATCAGCGAAATAGATATTATTGCTCTCAATAATAATAAATATACCAGTTATTGTTATTCCTAACATAATAAAGGCTGAAGCAATTTCCCAGCCTTGGCCTCTTTTATTCATCAATATTTTTAAATTAAAGGGCATATAAAAATTCTCCGTAGTTACTAAATGATAATGTTTTTAAAATATTTAATATTTGCGAAAGTCCTAAAAAGACTAACGACCGTTAAGTTTACAGCTCATCATTTTGTAAAAATATCAAAATTTTTGTTTCTTAAGTAAGCAACCGTTCCAAAACATTTGGTTCTTTAATCGGAACATTTGATCCTGAAACTGCTGCGTAACTAGCTTGTCGTAAAGTATCATCAAGATAATGTAAAGCAGTTTCAAAGGATTCACGTTGTTTTGCTAAATAGTTTAACCAAGATTTTCCTAATTTGTCTAGTAAGAAGAGGCAAGCTGTCAAAGATAAATGAGTACCAAAAAAAGCAACAATTGTGCTTACTCCTTTCTCCTCTAGTGCAGAGGACATATTAACAAGAGGATTATAGAATGCAATTGCTCCTGGAATACCAGAAACTGCAAACATTGATAAGATTGTTTTAACATGATTATTATTAATATATTTATCCAATCTTTCAACTTTATTTCTTACACCTTCAGACAAAATTATCTGCGAACTAAAAAACTTCTTTGGATTAATAATTCCTTCTTCCTTTAATCTCTCGGGAACTTCATACAGATCTCTGGAATCCTCTCCTAAAATCTTTCTTTTACTGATATATCCAAAACGCTTTCCTTCATATTGTGTTTCAAGTGCTTTACAATTATCAATAATTGGTTTTGCTAGTTCATAAATTGTTCTCTGTCCTAAAATTGCTTGTCTTACTGTCTCGCTTTTTCCAGCATATTCATCAAAAATTTCCTGTCGTTCAGCTCGTCTTAATTCATCTCCTATTTCACTTAATGCTTTCTTCTGTTTGTGATTTATGGCTCTAGCTGTCGTTATCATTTGCTTCTCATCTAGATCTTTTAATTTATTATATAATGTATATCCCATAAAATTAACCTATAAACTCTCTTAAATTTATATTTTCATAAGCTATTTTTGAATCTGAAACAGTAACTATCCCAGCTTTTAATTTATCCATATAACTTGCATTATAAAATAACTCATCTACAAAAGTTCCTTCCTCAACAAAATTTCCTTTTAAATCATTCGCTCTTCCACAAGATTCATGGAAATGCCCAGTAATGTTTTTTCTTATTCCTAACTCTTCAAATATTTTTTTCAAATACTCATTACCTCTATTTTCTTTTTTTAATTTAATAGGCGCTCCAATATTAGCTAATCTATATCCAGCAGGACCAGGTAAAACAGTCCCGACTTCAATATCCCTATTTTCTATTTTAAAGGGTGTAAAAACCTCCCAAAATTCAGCCATATCAACCCCCTTATCAGCAGAATCAAATTTTCTTGGAACATGGCTAAAAACTATGGTTTTTTCAGGTTTATTCACTATTTTTTTTAAATCATTCATGTTCACAATTCTAATTAAACCACCATTATCATTTTGATATAAGCCACTTTCATTTTGATTTTCTAATGAATATCCATTTTGTATAGCATTTCCTGCTCTCCAATCAGAACCTTGTAAAAAAACTAAATGATGATCCTCTTTTTCTATTTTTCTTGTCCCAAAGGTGTTGATTATATTTCCATATTTTTTCGTAAAAATATTAAGAACGTGTTCAAATTCTTCAACAGTTTCATGGCTTCCAGGAAGAACATATGTTTCTAAATTAGATTTTCCAGTTATATCTAAAACAGTTGCAAAATAATCTACAGCCCTATATTTAGATCTTTCACCAAATAAATCACCATTTAAAACTAAAGCTTCTGCTTCTACTTTTTTTAATATTTCTATAGCCGGAACTAAAGCTCTTATATCAATTTCATGCATATCAGATATAATTCCATAAGTTCTTGTCATAATACTTCAAATAAAGTTAGATTCTCTTTTCATCCCAACTCCTCCCTTAAACTTAAAGTTTCGTGATAATGCCCATTTAATCTATGGTAAATATTTTGCAATCTTCCACTGGATTCGCTTGCTTTTTGTTCTAAATCAGCAAGAGTTCTTTCTGGTTCTGAATTAAAGCACGGGCCGTAAGAACTGCGCAAGATTCTAAGAACTTTATCTTCCAATGAAACAGTTATTTTACCATCTGCCAAAGCGTTAAGAGCATTTCCCAACAAGACTGGAATAATTGATCTATCATTTAAAGAAAATTCTCCCAAGTACGAACCAAGATTTGTGAGTCCTGATTTTGCGAGCTCGTGAACTTCATCACGATTTGCCTGCAAGAATGCGTGAACCTGTTGCTTATCTTTGAATCTGTCTTCGTAAACTGAACTGATTAATTGTTCAACGTCAGTTGCTTCTCCGTTGAGGACAAGAGCGGTTGTGGCGAGATTTAACGCTGTGGGGTCTTGATTAAGAAATTCCATAAAGTGTTCTGTTGTCTCTATTTTGTTTGTTCTTCCTAAGCGTTCGTTCAATCTTCTACGAAATTCAAGAAAACCACCATAATGCTTGTATATAGCATTCACTAAATCAGTCCGGTCAGACTGTCTCAAAATTTTGTCGTTTGGTAAATCGGTCCAACAGTTTTTCTCAAGTAAGTCTAAGGCCATATTTAATCCATATTCTAAACTTTCCCATTTCTTATATCGTCTGGAATATCCTACTTTCTTGTAAAGAGTAAGAAAACCTCCATGATATTCATGAACCGCTTGAACAATTTGAGCTCCTCCACGTTTTCTTAAGTCTATTTCAGTTGGAAAATCTTCCATATTATTTTCTTTCATAAATATTTTTATTTCACTTAATAAATTTTCAAAATCTCTCCAATACCGCGCTGGTTTTATTCTTCCTCTGGCGGCAATCCACTTTCTTGATTTTCCGATATAAACTGATTCATATCCAAAACTTTCTGCAACTCGCGAAAGTCCACCATGATATCTATAAGCAGAAATTGCCAATGTTGGGTTAAATGAAAAAAGTTCTCGAGAACTTGGAAAATGTCCAAGGCTTTTTATCATTTTTTTCATTTCATTTCTAAAGTACCCCTTCAGTTTCCAGTTCCTTTTAGGTTTATGTCTTTCACTTCCAATATCCTTTGATCTTCTATCCGCCATAATTTTATCAGTATCTTCTCTCCCTCTTTTCTCAATTCCGTATTTTTCTAACCATTTTCCTACGGAGGGTTTGCTAACTGAATATTTTTCTGCTATCTCATTTGCCAGCATTCCTTCATCCCAATATAATCTATTTAATTCATCCCTAGTTGGTCTTTCTTTTTTCTTTTTCATCTCCAAACTTCCTCTGCCAAATCATCAATAGTTGCAACTTTTCCTCTTGATACTTTTGTAAACTCGCTGACGAATTCTTTCTCTATCGGTCTTTGCTCTGGAATTGTATGTTTTTTCTTTTCCTTCGCTTTTCTTGTTTTTTTATCTCCCTGCTCGTCCATTTTCCATGTCAATAATTTAGGATCGATGCTTTCTTTCAGTGGCTTGCCTACTTTTCTCAAAGCAGCCATATAGACTTTGAAACTCGAATCTTCAGGACCTTTGTAAAAACCAGAAAACGGCAAGGTTTCAAATCCCAACTGCTCTAAACCTTGGTAAAATCTTGGCAAATCTATCGTCCTTAAAATTGTGTGAGGAAGAGTTACAATAGAATAACCCCCATTTCTTAAAACTCTGTTTTGCTCTCTAAACACTAACTCTCTTTCTGGAACTGTTTTCTTTCCGTGCTTTGCTTCCAAGCAGGACATGTGCATGGCTAGCGAACAAACAGTTAAATCAAACTTGCCGTCCTTAAACATTTTCAAATCGTGGAATAAACCTCGATGTGCAACATTCCCTTTCACAATTCTTCCTTGCTCTTCCAGATATCTTCCAGCGACAATCATGTGCTGATTCAAATCAACATTGACAACCGGCTCGCCTAATCTCCTCGATAGAGAAAATGGCCCGCATGCGATATCTAATTTTCTTTTTACATCGTCATGCTCCGCGATAGCAGTTATTAATCTAGTGTAAAGATTTGCGGTGTTTCCGCCGTAAAATCCGTCCCAATGCTCCGTGTAGAGCTTCGCTATGTATTCTGCTTCTTCAGGATATTTTTCATAATGCTTCAGAATTTTAGCTCCACCTTGTCCTTTCAATTGCCCGAAGTGAGAAATAACTGCTTTCGTTGGACTGCTCAAAAGAGTTACTATATTTCTCGATTTAGCAGCATTCCCGTTTTTGATTTCATCCAAATCTCGTTCTGTCAAACTAAATGGCTCTTCCAATAAGTAAGTTATGATTCTTCTTTTATCTTCTAACAATCTTTCCAAACCTTCGTGTATCGTTGGCGTCAAGCCGTCAAGAACGGCTTTTAGCACGTGAACGTTGACTTGGCTTTTTTGCACTTCTCCAATTCTTTGAACTCTTCTGTTTCTCTGATCGAACGCTGCTGGAGTATAAGGCAAACCTAAATGAACAACATCGGTTGCTGCAGTCAAGTCAACTCCTTCATCCATAACTGTTGTTGCAATCAGAACCTTTGTATCTGGGTCCTGCTGAAATCTTTTTCTGATAAATTCTCTCTTATTTATTTCCTGCCTCTCGTCATAACCTTCAACATCTCTTGTTTTGTCTTCTCCGTCGACAATTAACGTTCCGTATCTTGCCCAGCGAGATTTTAATTTATCTGTAACTCCTTGCCTCAAATTACTGAAGATTAATAATTTCCCTCCCAAATCAATAGTTTGCTCAATTAGACCATCTAAAGTTCTGTAAATTGTTGATTCCATTCTGCCCAATCTTTCTGCTAGTCTTTTGGGTAACAAATCAGGATTGACCAAATTCGGATCGATTGCAGCTTTTTGTAATTCTATTAGTTTTCTTGCTGGACTAAAACTATCATTATCATATAAAGTTTTATACACTTCACCGTGTTCGCCATTTAATCTTACTTCTAAAGTTCTTTGGTTTAACGTCGGAACTTTTTCATGCAGATAATCTTCAACAGTTCTTCTCAACATTTTTTCGTTCAAGATTCTTCTAACCGATTCTGGATCGTTTCTGAACATGGTGTAAAAACTTGAAAGCATCGCTCTTGAGTTTTCAGAATGAATCTTTAAGTGCTCTGGGTCGAGCAAGCTCAACAACATATACAAATCAATGACCGTGTTAGGAACCGGGGTTCCTGTCAAGATTGC
>CAYIGE010000070.1:0-5592 GCA_964362835.1 Candidatus Woesearchaeota archaeon | reverse complement strand
CTATTCTTCCTTGTCTTTGCAACTTAAGTGCTTTATCATCAAAAGCGCGTGTTAAAACAAGATACTTATACATGTCCATAAGAATCTCATCGCTTATCTTTGGCTTATTCTTCTCATCACAATTCCCATTTTCATCAAGAATCTGCAAATAACTCACGCTAAAATTGTCAATTATCTTTTCCATTTTATATCACTTTTAACCCTTTGATTCTCTCAAAATCTTTTTTGTTATTTGTTTTTAAAGAATAATCAGAAGTCAAAGCAATAGAACCAATGAGTATATCTTTTACATCCACAATATTTCCTTCGGAAGCAAGTCTTGCAAACTGTTTACCTGCCTCATGTGCACTTTTTGTATCAAGGGTCAAAATAGTTAGATTTTCCAACAAATTATTAACCATTGCAATACTATTCTCTGGATCAGATGATCTGTGCGAACCATAATATAATTCAAAAATATTAATTGTAGTAGTAGCTAATTGAAAATTATCTTCATTATCTTTAAACCAACTTACCGCATTTTCTTTTTTTCTTAATAAATCCGCAAGAACATCAGTATCTATACAGACGGTATTTTCCATTTTTTCCATCCTCTTTTAAGTTCAGTCCTAATATTTTTCCATTCCGTATCCGTCATTTTCCAACCGCCGGCTAAGTGGCTTATTTTATTTTTTTTCACTTTATTTGTTGTTAAATTATTAATTGCATCATCAAAAGAAGCTTTTCTACCCCTAATCATCTGCAGTTCAGCAGATATTTCTAAAAGCTTTCTATAATTCTCTTCACTTATCTTTATAGTTTTAGATACCATGGTAACCAAGTAACCAAGTAACTTAGTGTATTTAAGGCTTTCTACAAACAAGTTCTTATCATCTGCTTAAAAAGTCTTTTAACCAGTTTTTATTCTTTTTAAGAGCCAATCTTATATAATTCATTTTTTGTAATTCTCCAAGTATACCGTCAATAAGTATCTTTGGAGAGTCATGAACCCTAATTCTATTAAGAATTTTATTTTTTCGAAATAAACTTTCCTCAATTTCTTTAATCGAATAATCTATTGATTCTTCAGGTTGTAAGTCTCTAGCTCCAGGTTTATCTCCCGATCTATAAATACGATATAATGCAACCTGGCGTTCAGTTTCTATTCTTCCCAATATTTTTTCTTCTAAAGCTCTATCATAATCTAAATGGCTATAAAGAAATTCCGTTTCTTCATAAGTTTTAGCATTTATCATTTTTAATTGATTACTAGCCTCAAAATTGCTATTCCTTCCTTCTAACCAATCGACAAACTCTACAAACCTCAACCTAAATATATCTTTATTCTCATCAATTAACTCGCGAATATCAGGATCAAATTCACTTTCCGGCTTTAAATGTAATGAAGAATCATTTGCAAATCCGGAAAGAGTTATTTTAACTCCATTAGGTAAGGTTAGAAAAGGATAATTTGACTTAAGTGCAGACATAAACGATTTTCTAAATGTTTTATCACCTTCTTTTTCTAAACCGTAAAGATAAAGAAAATGGGGGTAGTCAAAGGTAATCGGCCATTCTAAAAAGGAATACTTCTCATATAGTTCAAAAGAATCCTTCTCATATAGTCTATTAATAATTGGATTAAAATCTTTAATTGAATAGATCCGAGGCATTGTATTTTCATTACCTTCTTCATGAGTCGATAGTTCACATCGTAGCTCTATAAAATTTCCAATGGTAGCATAAGCATTAAAGCATAGATTGGCCAAACCTCTGAGACTTGGGTTGAAGGCTATTCCATCTTGTCTTAATTTCTGAGCCACTTCCCCCCCTAGTGCTTTGTAATGTTCTTGGCTTCTAACATATCTAAGAGCATTTTGGGTAGATATAGGAATACCTAAATTATCTTTCTTAAGGTTTTTTACTTCCTCAAATAGTTGGCTCAAATCTTTACCCATGAAAAACGAGCCAAAACCAGACTTATAAATCTATCACCACTTATAAATAACACAACTAGCCCTTAGCCCATTCTTTCAGCTTATCATAACTAGTAGAACCACAAATAAACTTCCCACTTTTATCATTGTAAAAGAAAGGAACTCCACCACAGCGGCCTTTGTCAAAACCTTCAAGCTTCTTGGCATTAGCACTGTTATGCCATGTTTCCAGTTTAGTAATTTTAACTTTATCCTCTTTCTCAAGTTTAGAAACCAAAGGGTCCATCTCATGACAATGAACACACTCCGTTCCAAAGAAAAGATACAGCACCATAACTCATTAAAATTAAAAGTCTATATAAATATTAGGTAAGTTTAGGTTTAGAATAGAATTTCTGCAGAACATCTTTAGCTTTTTGAATCATTTGCATCCCCTCACTACTATTATGTCCGCTAAATTCCAATTTAGAGGCAACTTTTAGCCTACCAATTGGATATGTTCCTCCAACAGCACCAGGCATTCCACGGTGATAATCTTGATGGTCACTTAATTCTATTTTCAATTGTTGACTTCTAAGAACGTAGCTTTCAATATTTGCTTCTTGTCCAACTTCCCAGTCTAAAGGGATAGTTGCCTTCTGGCGAGTCATTAATGAAACATAACTGACATTTTGTAAACAATCTTCTGCTTTAATTGGAATACTCTCTTTATTCATCAATTTTATCAAACCTGCAATAGGTTTATCTCTAATAGTTACGCCTCCATCAATGTGGAACTCGTCATGTATCTGCATATCAAAATTTACAAATTTGCCTATATAACATTAATTGTAATAGAGGATAAGATATATAATACTCAAAGGCTTTATTGCACAATGAAAACAGAAGTAATGGATGCCCATAAGTCTCAAGAACTCATTAAGAATTTTGTAGATACTCCCAAAACCCAGCTAATACGCTCAATTAAAGATTTAGAAATAAAAGCCCCTCTTGTTCTCAAAATAGTTTCCCCAGACATTACACATAAAACCGAAATTGGAGGAGTAATAATAGTTCATAGAAAAGAAGAAATAGAAAGTGCATTTAACGAATTAGTTTCAATATCTAAAAAAAACAAACTAAGCTTAAAAGGGATACTTGCCCAAGAATTCATAGAAGGCCAGCAGTTAATCATAGGACTAAAGAAAGATTCAATATTCAATCATGTAATCTTATTCGGTCTAGGCGGCATCTTTACCGAACTATTAAACGATGTTTCAATAAGAAAGTGCCCAATAACAAAATCGGAGGCGGAGGATATGATTGACGAATTAAAATCAAATAAACTATTCAAAGGTTTTAGAAATATTCAATTAAACACAAACACACTAAAAGAAGCTTTAGTCTCAATATCAAAAATGCCTCAAAAGTATAAAAGCATAAAAGAACTTGACATAAATCCATTCATATTAAACAATAAAAATGGTGTGGCTGTAGATGTCAGAATAGTTTTGGAAAAATAAAAAATATCAATACTTAGATTTTTAAAGCACTATATTTTTTATTTCTTATGGTTACATATAGTAGTTATCATTTTACCAAAACGCCAAGACCAAGCAAAAAAGAAGAAGTGGATTTAATTAAAAAAAGTCAAAACGGAGATATTGAAGCAAGAGATCTATTGATAGTTTCGCATATTTGGAGAGTAGAACCAATTGCTAGAAAATATGCTGGTTTACTTGGTCATAAAACCACCTATGAAGAGCTTAGAGATCAAGGAATATTAGGGCTCTTTGATGCTGTCGATAGATTTGATTCTTCTATGGGGGTACGTTTCTCTACTTATGCAGCCATTTGGATAAAAGAAAAAATTATGAGGCACGTCTATGAAGTTTCTATAGTCCACATTCCGACTTATTTACATAAAATCCATCAAAAAATTCTTAGAATTGAAAAAGACCATCTAAATGAACATATGAGAAAGCCTACTTTGGAAGAAATTGCTGTCGCACTCTCTGCTATGCCTAGTCTAGACAAAAAGAACGTCCCAATAGGTGACCGCTCCCTTAATCTAGCTTCAAGAGCTCTCAATACATTTAGACAATCAACTTTCTCACTAGATGAACCTCTCCCATCAGAAGAAGGAGAAACAACTTATCATGATATTGTGGCGGATAATCGTGCTTCTCCTATTGCTGACAATGTTTCAATCAGAGAAGTAAAAAGAGACATACTGGAGTACGCACTGCCCAAACTTCCACCCCGAGAACAAATTATTCTAAAGCACCGTTATGGTTTGGATTCTGCCGAGCTACTTACTCTTAATACTTTAGGCAAAATGTTACAAATAACGGGAGAAAGAGTCCGTCAATTACAAGTAGTAGCATTGAGAAGACTCAAACGTGTTCTAAGAAGATATAAAAACGAATAAATCAAATCTTCAACTTATTCACAGGAGTCAAATCTTTCCAAGTGTTTTCTACCATTTGATTCATAGATTTAGCAAAATAATCGCTTGAAAGCCAAACACCAAAATCATAATTTGGATGAACTATCTTATCATCAAGCAACATAAGCATCATCTGATCATTATCTATAATTGCAAATCTTCCATGAGGTTTATCCAAATGTCTTACATCAGCAATCTTTGATAACTCGCGAGCAAACTTCACATTCTCTGCAGTTATAGGTGCAGCAATTTTTAGAACTACTCCTCTCTTCCTAGCTTTCTCCAAACTAGGTAACAAAGCTTCAAACTTCCTACCAAGACCATCAGCAGTAGTAATAATGACTGCCTGCTTCTTAGCATTTCTTAACATCATATCCATATGGTTGTAAATATTCTGCCTGCCCTTCATACTCCCAGATAAGTCAGAAGGCTCAACATACTTAATTCCATTATCATAAAGAGAAGCAAGCTCATTCAAAACATCTCCACCCTTAATTTCTTCAAGATATTTAGTCTTCTCATGAGCTATGCTTAGCATATGCTTTTTAACTCTATCAACAACTTCATCCGGTTTAAGAGCCAAAAATTTAATCGGCTTACCAAGTTTCATAACAACGAAGCCCTTCTTCTCCAGAGATTCAAGAATATCATAAGTTCTACTTCTAGGCACATCAGATATTGTGCTTAACTCTCCCGCAGTAGAAACTCCCCTAGATAAAAGAGAAGTCCATACCTTTACCTCGTATAAATTAAGGTCAAATATTTTTCTAAGCCTACTTAAAAACTCGCCATTGATTATCATTAATCAAGACAAAGCATGCGACTATTTAAATCTTTTTAGAAATTTGTCCTTTAGAAGTTAAATCCAAATCTCTCGTTCTTAATATCAAATAAAATTAGTTTTTTGCTTTCACCGTCGTCAAATTTGACCTTATTAGCGCCCACTCTTTTAGTTATGAGGTCTAAATATGGCGACAAATAGCCCTTCATCTTTGAACTTAAGAATAACTCAAGAGTAATCCTTTCTTCCTTTTTCATATTCCTGTTCTTTCTTTCAGATTGTATCTTTCTAGCAAGCTCACGAGCAAAGCCTTCGGCTTCAAGTTCAGGAGTAATATTGGTATCAATTTCAACTTTCTCTTCTTCTCCAACTTTAAGGTCTATTTTTTTAATGTTAAGTTGTTTCAAAATAAGCTCTGAAATCTCGTTATTCAGTTTTATTTTTGTTATCACCGAAACGGAAGCTAA
>CAYIGE010000069.1:0-5690 GCA_964362835.1 Candidatus Woesearchaeota archaeon | reverse complement strand
GCAAAGCAAGAGGAATCGCAAACACCCAACTCCAAATTAGTTTCTTTCTCCAACTCTTTAACTCAAGTTCTTCAATGCTATGATGCTCGTGTTCATGGTTCATATTTTCTTTGTCTGCAACTTTTTAACTTCTGCAAAAATAATTTCTGGTTTTCTCCTTCTATTTTTCCATTTAAACTCAAAAATTATCTGAATCATAAAGACAAATAAATGAATAACGGCTATTATAGCTGTCCAAATTAATTCTTCATCTTGCATAGATTTATATAAAACTAAAAAAGATAAAACTAAAAAACTGATTATAAAAATATTTTTTATTAAAATAAAAAATCTTATTCCCCATTCTTTTTCAGTGAAAGGTAAAAATCGGGTGCCTAAATGTTGTCCTAAAAATTTTTTATTCTTTTTTTCTATTTCTTGACATACTATATATTTCCATTTCTTTTTTTGATTTGCTCCTTCTATTAAATATCCAAAATATATCCAAGAAAGTGTACCTACCAAAAGGATTCCATTAATTATTGTATACTTTCCAATTAATGAAAATTGCCACCCGCTTGAATTTATGTCTAATAATATAGTTCTTAATACCAATAAAGAAAAAACAAAAATTATTGAAATTAGAGTCCATGTCATGGTATTATAATGTTCTGCAGAATCTTGCGCTTTTTCGTATTCTAATTTCGTTATCTCATCCATCTCAACCCTTCTCCACACTCACAATCTTATATCCAATTCTAGAAACAGCCTTTTTCATCTCTTCCTCACTGACTTTATCATCAGCCTCAACAAAGCCCTTATTAGTCACAGCGCTAACTTTAACATCCTTTACTCCAGGAACTTTCTTCAAAGCCCGTTCTATATTTCCCGCGCAGCTCCCGCAATGCATACCCATTATTGATATTTTTAACTTTTTCATCTTAACCTCCACGGCTCTTTTAATTGCCCAATATAAAAATAAGGCCCTCCATATTGGTCAGCAGTAATGTCAATTATCTTATCATTAACCAAAAGAAAAGTATGATTATTTCTTCCATATTTTCCTTGCACAACCTTTCCAGTTTTCAATTTTTCCTGTAAATACAAACTCGATAAGCCACAATTTAATTTAGGAAATTGTCTTATAGCTTTATCAACAAATCTTTCAGCATCCTTAATCTTATTATAATTATTATACAATTTTATTAGCTCTTTCTTTAGCACTTTTTTCTGCTCAAAATCCATCCTTGCCTTCAATACAATCTCTTTAATTTTCTCATTCATCTTCTCTCTATCGCATATTTAGTTATCTCTAAGTTGCACGACTTATGCTTCTTACACCATGTCTCGCACTTCTTTGCCATATCTTTATGTAAATAAGTCATGCAGCATTCCTCGCACTCAAATACTTTTCTTTTATTTTTTATTCTTTCCTTTACCATTATCTTCGCCTCTTTGGCTTTTGAAGCTCTCTCGCCAGCCAAATAATCCCCAATATAATCAGCACAAATACCGCAACCCTGAATAAAAGCCCAACTATCACTCCAAGAAATATTAATACTATCATTCCAAATATGAAAATCAAAATCAAAGGCAAAATAATTATTCTGGTTATCATTTATTTTCTCCTCCTAAATTCCTGAGGCCTCTGTATCTGCTGTACTAGCCATATTATTAGCAAAACAGCTGCTATTAATATAACTATCATAAATATCCAGCCAAATCCATAGCCCATCATGCCCCAAGTTCCATAGTTGCCCATCATTCCGCAAACTCCTCCCCAGCTTCCGCCCCAAGGCACTACAAACAAAACTAAAAGAGCAACTATTCCGGCAATTATCCAGGCAGTTTGATTTTTACCCATGCTTCTTACCTCCTTTTTTCTCCTTAAAACCCAAGGCACATGAGTTTATACAATATCTCTTTCCAGTCGGCATATTCGGAGCATCATTGAACACATGTCCCAAATGTCCCCCGCACTTAGCGCAAACAACCTCTGCCCTATTCATAAACATGCTCTTATCTTTCACAAACTTAACAGCCCCTTTCCTCGCGTCATAAAAACTAGGCCATCCTGTCCCAGAATCAAACTTAACATCAGAGTCAAAGAGCACATTCCCGCATGCCGCACAAGTAAACTTGCCCTTCCTCTTCTCCCGCAGTAACTTGCCTGTAAACGGCATCTCAGTGGCTTTCTCCCGCAAAACTCTATATTGCTCTTTAGTTAACTTGCGCTTCCATCCCTCTTCATTCTTCGGCATTCTGGTTTTCATTTCTCACCATCAGTTAAAAAATCTTTTTCATTAAATTGAGTTCCTAAAATACTAAGAAGGACATCTTTAATAGTTATGAGATGAGTAGCAGGATATACTTCGCCTAACCAATGGACATGAAGTGGTTCTTCGTGATGACTATTATCCATTCTATAAGGGTTATTTGCCCAATGGTTCTCTTCCCAATGCATAGGTACAAAACTTAATATTGTATCTTTTACTTTAGTATTTAATAATATTGATTCCCCAGTTAAAGAGATAGCTCTAAAATGGAGCTTTGAAGATTTTCTTAGTAATCCAGAAATTCTAAATTTGCTCTTTTTCATTTTAATTTGATTTATTAGCTCTTCTTTAAACATCATCTCCCTTTCTCCTTCATCTCTTCCACAATATGCACGCAATACCTAGCCATATGCTTATCAATCAAGGAAATAAGAGGCCCAATAGTTAAATCATTCAGCTTGTAATATCTGTACTTGCCATCAACCTCAACACTGACAAACCCGCATCTCTTCAACCTAGCTAAATCATGCGAAACTGCAGTCTGGTCCATCTTCAACTTGAGCATAATCTCACCCACATTCTTCCCGCCATGCCTCAATAAGTTAATTATCCTCAGTCTTGACTCACTTACTAAACTAGAAAAAAACACCTTGTACGCGTCATATAGCTCTTTCTCGCTTATGTGCTCTGCGTGCTCCTTTAACATGCTCTCATTTATCATATGATAACCATATACATGTGTAGTATTTAAGCGTTTCGACTCTGAAATTATCGAGCCTTATTCTTGCTTTCCAAAGATTTCCAAGTATAATCTAAAGTCAGAATCATTATGCAAGACTAAGATAATTTCTTTTATTATTCCAGATTTGTAATTATCTAATACTGATTTAACTATGTAACTTGCTTTTTCAATCGGAACCCTATAAACTCCTGTTGAGATACTAGGAAAAGCAATAGTTTTACAACCATTCTGCTCTGCCAATTTTAAGGAATTTAAATAACAATCTTCCAATAAAGAGATATTTTCAACTCCGAATCTAGGTCCAACTGTATGAATAATAAATTTAGCTTTAGAATTATATCCTTTAGTTAGAACTGCCTCTCCAGTTGGCAAGCCTTTGGGGTATTTTTCTCTTCTGATTTTCAGACATTCTTCTTTAAGCAAAGGGCCCGCCGCTCTATGAATTTCACCATCTACTCCGCCACCACCCGAAAGGCTCGGGTCAGCCGCATTTACCATTGCATCAACCACGAGCGAGGTTATATTGCCTTTAATAATAGAGATTTTCATTTACTATTCTTATATAAATGAGATTTAAAATGTTTCTACAAAGATAAATTGTAAAAACAAAAAAGAGGGTTATCATCCCTCAAATAACTTCAACTCCCAAGTTCTCCACCAGCTTCCAGCCGGGCCCTTATAAGCTTATATCTTCCGGGTCGGATGTATTTAATGGTTCCGGTTGAAAAATAATAAAGAATAAACTGACTAATAATCTTTATAAATTAGCTTACATAATATCTATTATGAATAAAAGGAGGTATTCTTCTAAGGTTGTCTTTGTCGCTAATAATTAAAATTAAATAGTAGGGTAACCTTTAAATAAGAGCATAGAAGTGAGGATAATATGACAAAATCGTTTCAGGAACTTGCCTACAATTATTTTATGGAAACAGATATTAGTGAGTATATTGGAGAGTGGATAGCTGTATCCGAGAATAGAATACTTGCACATGGCAAGAATTTAAAGGAAGTTGTTGAAAAAGCAAAGAGCATATCCGGTGGCAGGAAATTTATTATCGCCCGCGTACCTAGTGAAGAGACAATGATATTCTAAATGAGCCTTACTTTTCGTTATAAGCGCAACTCTAGTACTTAGTCTTCCACGCGCATGCTTTTCATGTTCTAAAAACAAAAGAGGGTTATCAGCCCTCAAATAACTTCAAATCCCAAGCTCGTCCACCAGCTTGCCAACCGGGCCCTAATAAGCCTATATCTTATGAGTCTGATGTATTTAAGTGTTTCGCATATTGAAAGATGCATTGTTAAGTTAAGGGGAGTTATTTAACATTAAATTTGTCTATTGGGAAATTTAACAATATTATTTGCTCTATATATTACATTTTTAATTTATAACGTATAAAAACGAAACATTTAAATAATATAGAATAAGCTAAAAGTTATATGTTCGGAAAATCAAAACAAAAAACAGATAGAAAAGCAATAAAAGAAGAAAGATTTAAGCGAATTGCTGGTCGTAGAGTGCAGGAAATTTTGGATAAACTAAGGCTTCTTGGAAATTGTGCAAATAAAAGTAATTATTCTTACACTGATGAGCAAGTGAGAAAGATCCTTAATGCTATTGATGAAGAATGGAAAAAAGTAAAGATGGAATTTAACAAAGGAAAAACTAAAAACAGGGAGTTTAATCTGTGAAAATATTTAGTGAAATTTAAGATGGTAGACGAAGACTTTTTCCCTTTGGAGAACCTTTTATCATTCAGAAAACCTGAAGATGTTTTAAGATTTTTAGATTTTAATATTGATGATATGTCGTTAAAATGGGAAAACATAGGAAAAGATGAAACTAACTTCCCGAGATTGGCTATTTCTAGATCTGGTGTTAAAGCTTTTGTTGAAAGAATCAGTAACGCGATTGATGCAATATTAGAAAATAAATATCATTTACAAAAAAATAATGATGCTCCCAATTCCCCGCGAGAAGCAGTTGAAAAATGGTTTGATATCAAAGGAGGTCACGTTGGATTTATTGGGGAAGGAAGAAGAAGGGAATTAGCACAAAATAATATTCAAGTATTTTTAGATGACAGCGGCATTAATAAGAAGCCTACTATCACTATTAAGGATTTTGGGATAGGGATTCATCCAGATGAATTTGAAGAGACAGTTGTTGGATTGGGAAGAAGTTTAAAGAGGGGAAAACATTATTTATTGGGAGCTTATGGGTGGGGTGGTTCACAAACTTTTATCTGGTGTAATGGCGCTAATGAAATAACTAATGTTGAGTCTTTACCTTTAGCAATTATTGTATCGAGAAAAGATCCAACACTACTTAAGGATGATCAGAAAGATGAAGTAGGGTGGACGATAATAAGATATAAGGATAATCCTCAAGAAAAGCACGGAGTATTCCAATATCTTGTAGATTCTAATAAAAAAATATTAAGAACGTCTCCCAAAAATTTACCTAAAGATTTTGGATATGGAACATGTGTAATTCATCTCGCTTATAATTTAGAAAGTTTTCATGGACCTATGACTTTGAGCAGTTATAGGTTATTTCAAAGCTTATTATTTGACCCAGTTTTACCTTTTTGGCTTTATGACAACAGACAAAAAGAAGGAAGAACAATATCTGGAAATTTATCTAGATTAGGGATAGATGATAAAAAAGATATAGAGTATCAAAATTC
>CAYIGE010000068.1:0-5734 GCA_964362835.1 Candidatus Woesearchaeota archaeon | reverse complement strand
GTAGCCCTCATAAACTTCGTAGGTTTGATAATATTAAGACTTTCAATGTCTTCAATGAAAATATCTTCATATTTCTTTGTCAATTTCTTCAAAGGCATTCCTTCCTTGATACTTCCTTTTATCGTCTTATCGTCAACATCTGTAAAATTCATTATGTGCTTCACTTTGTAATCATTGTAAACAAAAACCCTCTTCAAGATATCAGAAAGAAGCATAGTCCGAAAGTTTCCAACATGCTGATACCAATATACAGTAGGTCCGCATGAATACATCCCAACTTGACCTTTCTTTATGGGCTTAAAAATCTCTTTTTTACGACTCAATGTATTATACAACTGAATATCCATAAGACATATAGAATAACAGAGATTTTAAGGATTTCTAACAACGTTTTAAAACTAACAAATCCTACAGAATTATGGAAAAAGATGTAAATCCAATAGCAAACACGTTCAAGACAGAGTGGCAAAATCTAGGAAAAAGAAAAAAGATTTTTGTTTTATACACATCTTTGTTTGTAATAGCAGGAGTGATAGATTTGATGACTCCTCTAGTTATAGGAACAATATTCAACAAAGTCCAAGACCAAATAACCTCACAAGCGGAGCTGAAAAATCTAATATACACAATATTCTTACTACTTGCAATTAATCTATCTTTCTGGTTATTTCATGGAACTGCAAGAGTTCTAGAGCAAAAAACAGGTTTCTTTGTGCATAGAAATTACGTGAATTCAAAAATCGAAAAAGTACTTGAGCTTCCAATAAAATGGCATAAAGATAACCATTCAGGAAGCACAATAGATAAGATAAGCAAAAGCGGTTCAGCAATAAGTTCATTCTCGCGCGAAACTACATTTGATATATACTATGGAATAATATACTTAGTTGGAGCAGTAATAATCCTATCTTTCTTTGACATTAGAGCTTCAATAATTGCATTATTTTTTGCAAGTACCACTATTTATTTAGTTTACAGAATTGACTTAAAACTCAACAAACAATATAAAGAAATTAACAATTATGGAAACAAAGCAGCAGCAAAAATTTATGATTACATAAGTAATATTATTACAATAATAACTCTCCGTCTCAAACCAACGGTAAAAAAAGAAATAGATAATAGTATAATGGCTAGCTATAAAATAGAAAAGAAGAATATTATTTTAAACGAGATTAAATGGTGGGGTGCAAGTGCATCAATTACATTAATGGTTGTAATAATCTTAAGCTTGAAAGCATACACCGATTACAATACAGAAGGTCTAATAAAAATAGGGACTCTTTACATATTATATAGCTACCTTTCACAAGTTGGTCAAACATTTTATAGATTTGCATCTTTATATGGAGGCATTGTAAGATATAGTGCCAGCATAGAAAACGCAAAGTCCATTGACGAAGAGTTTGATAAAGTTAAAAGTGAAAGCTTTGATAGTTTGCCACAAAGCTGGCAAAATATAGAAGTAAAAAACGTTTCATTCAATCACAATAAAAGACAATCAAAACTTCATTTGGATAATGTAAATATTAAATTCCAAAGAGGTCAAAGAATAGCATTTGTAGGTACATCTGGTTCAGGCAAAAGCACAATGCTCGCCCTACTGCGAGGCCTAGTAAAACCAGAATCTGGAAAAGTCATTGTTAATGGAAGATATGTAGATAATGGATTTGATAAAATCAGAAACACTATAACTCTCATCCCTCAAGACCCTGAAATATTCAATAATACCATAGAATATAACATTACTATGGGAAGCCACACAGAAAAAAGTGATTTAAACAATTCAATAAAAATGGCTCAATTTAAAGAAGTAGTAAGTCGTCTTCAAAAGGGCCTTCAAACAAATGTACTAGAAAAAGGAGTTTCATTAAGCGGCGGAGAAAAACAAAGACTTGCATTAGCACGTGGGCTTCTAGCAGCTAAAAACAGCGAGATAGTCTTGATGGACGAACCAACAAGTAGTGTAGATACAATAAATGAAATAAAAATATATGACCAAATCATGGAAGAATTCAAAGATAAAACAATAATCTCCGCTCTGCACAAACTCCACTTATTAAAGAAATTTAATTATATCTACATATTTGATAAAGGAAAAATCATTGCAGAAGGAACCTTAGCAGAATTAAAAAACAAACCGATATTTGCTAGAATCTGGGAAAAATACAATTCTAAATAAAATTAGTAACTTATAACTTCAATTCCATCAATTCTAGAATAATCCTTTACGTTCCTTGTAATAATCTTATTACATTCATTCTTTTTCATTATAGCTCCTATGAACATATCTGCTTGTCCTATTATATTTCCAGATTTACTAAGAGAAGCAAAAATCTTAGCAGCGATTTCTCCGCAAGAATCATCAAACGGTAAAGTAGAGAGCGAATCAAAAAAGCCAGAAGCAACTGATTTCTCATCTTCATTCAGAACTTTTTTTAGATAAATCCCTGAAAAGATTTCAAATTTACTAACCTCTGTAGTAATCAAATCCTCCGAATCTTTACACTTATTAAAAAAGTCAACCGCGAAAGGCTTACCTCTCAACAAGTCAATTATAAAATCAGAATCAAGACAAACTACCATGTAATCTTTTTATCCTTTTAGATAATTCTTCAGCGGACTTTTTTCTCATAGCTTTAATATCGTTTTTCATTTTCTCTGCTTCACTATCGCTCATGTGTTTCCACCCGCCAATAAATTCCATAACATCTCTTTTTTCTTTAACGGTTCTGCGAATCACATCAGAAAAGCTCTCGCTAGCTTTTTTCCTAGCTAAAAGCATTCTATACACATCTTCCATAATAGAGATATTCTTAACTACCATGTGTACACATATGTGTATGTGTATTTAAATATTTCTAAATTAGAGATTTCAAAAACCCATCCATTCCTTCTTTAGATTTAACAGCCATTAAAGCACTACGCAGCTTAGAAGCACCATCAAAACCCTTGAAAAAACCACTTCCGAGATATTTTACCCTAGACATTTCAAAAACATCATATTTATCAGCAAGATTAACATATTCTTTAAAACCAGAAAGTCTTTCAGTCTTAGTAATCTCAATCTCTTTACCTGTTTTCAAATATCTTAAAATCTCGCGAAAAACAAAAGGATTTCCAATTGCAGAAGAAGCAATCATCGCACCATCACAAATATCTAACATTTCAGAAGCAGTCTTTCCATTGACGACGCCACCATTACCAACCACAGGAATACCAATTTCTTTTTTTACTTTTGAAATCCAGCTCCAATCAGCAGGCGTAGTTGAACGCTGTTCGGCAGTTCTTGCATGAATAGTCAATAAGTCTGCACCCGCCTTTTCAATAATTTTAGAAACTTCCATAACATTATTATTCTTAAATCCAAGTCTAATCTTAGCAGTAACAATATTTCCAGAATCTTTCAACACTCTAATCATCTCTCCAATCTTGTCAGGAGTCTTCAATAGATAACTCCCAGCCTCATTTCCAGTAATCTTTACAGATGGGCATCCGCAATTAATATCTATCAAATTATAATCTTTCAAAATATCTAATTTGCTAAACTTTGTAAACTCTACCAAATTGTTTCCAGTAACTTGTAATCCAAGAGGTCTATCTTCCTTACCTCCAATAGTCATGAGTTTCTTTGTCCTTTCATTTTCATGTAATATTGCATCAACATAAATCATTTCAACGTAAGCCATCGCAGCTCCTTCTTCTCTGCAAAGCAAGCGAAAAGCACAATCAGTAACATCAACCATAGGAGCAAGAAATAATCTGTTCTTTAGTTTAATATTTCCAATCTTTAAAGTGCTCATAAATATAGAAGTAAAAAGAGGATTATAACTCTAACTATTAAACAATTATCTAACGTTTTTCATGTCGATAGTGTTTCACATAAACCACACCCTTTAGGGCGTGTTCAACACTTCGATCACAAGAAGTTTGTTCAAACGACAAACTTCTGTGCAACAAATTCAATTTAAGAAAGAATTTGTTTGCATCCAAAAAACATCAGTTTTTTTGATTTAAAGATTTAACAAGAATACCTATAACCACTAATAATATCCCTATAATAAAAAAAGAAATAGAATCAGTGAGACTAAATAACTCCTTAAGCAGATAAAAAGCTCCTAAAGACAAAAATACTATCGCAATCCCAAACAACAAAATAGATGCAAGTCTCTTTATCATTCTATCCTGAAAAGCCATAAATCTATCTTCAGTGTTATCTGCGATTCTATCTATTTTGTTACGAGCAAATTTTCCCACGCCTTCTGAAACTGCCTCAAAACCTTCAGAAATATAATCGCCCATACTTCTTTTTTTATTGGAAGCCATTAAGAATAACATTAAAAGTTTTATTTAAATCTAGGTTATACTTCGTAAATCTCATTAATAAAACCAAATACAAATCCTTAAATATCTAAGGTTTATGAAATTATATGGAAAAAGACATAGACAGAATACCAAAGAACCAAGATACAGACATAGTAATCAGAATAGATGACTTCGGTGGAAGAGCTGGATTAACAATTCGCGAGTTCGTCCGTTCAGAAAGATACACAGGATTCACAAAAGCAGGCACAAGAATCGCAGCAGAACATTTCAAATCATTCAAAGAAGCAATTAATTCCATAAAAGACTCGGATTTCACTTCACCAGACACTCACCCGCCAGCACAAGCACAACCAGTTCAAGAACAACAAGCACAAGCTCATCAAGTAGAAACAAAAAAAGAAGAAAAAACCCCTATTAAAAAGAAAGCAAAATCAGAGAATTATGAAGAATTGGAAATGTAATATTTCAAACAAAAACAAAGCATAACTCACATTCAAAAGGCATTGCATTCAATATCTATCAGTAAAAGATCACGTAGAAATCTTTCGTGCTAAAACTTTCAAAGCAATTTTACTCTTAATGGCTTTCTCCAAAATAAGCAAAAAGTCATATTTATCTGCCTGATTCAAATCAAGATATTCTTTACCACAACCATCACACTTCAATTTTATGATATGAAAACTAATCGAACCATCCAAAAAATCTCTATTTTCTACCATCTTTACCAATCTACCACCACATTCTTTGCAAAAGCCTTCATTAACTTCACCTGCCCTGCTTTCTAAATCGATATCGACTTGCTCCAATAAACCAAGTCCATCAGCAGATAAATCTTCTCCTTCTTCCATAATATGTCACCGCCTCTTAGATTTATATAACTTTCTCTGAGCATCAGAAGAAGGATATGCAGTAAGAATAAAAGCTATTTCTTTTTTGATTTCTAAAACTATTGTCAAAAATTGGTGATTTCTGCCTATTGCCATATAACGATTTTCCTTAATCTTTAAAATATGAGGATTATTAAAAAGAACATCTTTGATTTCTAAAGCATGAACATTGTGCTTATACAAAATCTTCTCTTTTATATTATCCTCTATTAAAATCCCACATATTTTCATTAGTATCTGAAAACAAGTAGACTATTTTAATTTTATCAAAACTTATTTTGTTTCATAAACCACCTCTTTAATTTCTTAAAATTACTAACAGTTTCATTTCTCATCTTTCATAAACAGGGGGTTTCTTTTTTTGAACCAAATAATCCAGAAAGTGCTAAAAACTACTACCTGAATTAACCCAACAGTTTATATATATATATTCTTAAAAAATCATGAGAAGAGGAATAAGTAAGAGATTAGGTGATTAGTACAAATCAGCACTAAACTCGCCTCCTTACACATATATCAAA
>CAYIGE010000067.1:0-5766 GCA_964362835.1 Candidatus Woesearchaeota archaeon | reverse complement strand
TAAAGAGAAGCTGTAATAAAATCAGAACCAAACTCTGTTTTGAATATATCTAGACGGAATATTCCAGGTTCATCCTCACGAGCATGATATAAAATTCCCTTTTTTGGTCCTGACTCAAGGGGGCTAAAATTTACTGCACAATACCTTGGTTCGAACTTTTTGTTTTCAGTTTCAGGTGTTGAACAACCTGCTAATACACCCAATAATACTAGACTTGCTAGTGTTTTATTTTGCCTCATGTTTGTTTTGAATTTAATTTATATTTAAACTTTTAGAATTGATAGGTCGTCGGGCATTGAAGTGTTTTTGAATACTTTTTTTGCTTCTTTCAATAGATGGTGTGCTCTATGAGCATGTTTTTCTGAAATGTGGACTAGGGCTAGTTGCTTTACTTTTGCTTTCTTTGCTATTGTTGCTGCTTCCGTTGTTGTGAGATGTTTGTATTCTTTTGCTTGTTCTGTTTCTTCTGCTGAATATGTTGATTCGCAGATTAGTAGGTCCGCATTCTTTGCAAGTTCTATTGTGTTATTATTTGTTGCTGTGTCTAAGATTATCGTGATTTTTTTACCTGGCTGGGTATATGTGACGCTTTTTGCTTTTATTTTTTTGCCGTTGAATGTTATGTCTTTGCCTCTTTGCAATTCTCCGATGAGGGGGGAATTTGGTAACTTTAGCTTCTTTAGTTTTGCTTTATCTATTCGTGTTTGGTCTTTTATTATTATACTGTATGCTAATGTTGGGATGCCGTGATTCATTGGTGCAGATTCAATTTTGAGGATTTTGTCTTCGTAAATCGTGCTGTTTGATACTTCATGGATTTCAATTTTTATTTTATATCTAGAGTAAATTTGCTGAAATAATTCTATTTTTTCTTTTGTGTGTCTTGGACCATAAATGTGGAGAGTTTGAACATAACTATTCATGCCCATTGTTTTTAGTAATCCTGCTAACCCTAAAGTGTGGTCTTCATGCCAGTGGGTTATTAATATTTTTGTAAGTTTGGCTGGATTTTGTTCTGCGATTTTGAATTGTCTTTGTATTCCTTCTCCGCAGTCTACTAAAATTCTTTCTCTTTCTGTTTTTATTAGAAAACCGCTGTGGTTCTTTTTTGCACTTGGAATTGCACTTCCTGTACCTAGACAGACTATTTCAAAGTTCATTTTTATATGAGATTTAGCTTGTTTAAATAGCTTACCTATTTTTTTGTCTTTTTGCTAAAGTTTATAAGCCTTATTGAGCATTACTGCTTAGCTTAATAGCTGAGCATTAATGTACTATGAATAATTTTGATAAAGTTGTATCTATTCTGAAAAAAAATACTGATGGGTTGATGGTTGTTGATATTGCACGATTGCTCGGAATATCTCGCAACACTGTTGCTGTTGTTCTTGCTGGACTTATTGGGGCTGGGAAAGTTCGTTTTAGACCAGTTGGAGTAGCTAAACTACATTACTGGATAGGTCTTGGGGGTAAAAAATGAGGAAATTGTTTTTAATTTTGTTTGTTTGTTTGTTTTCTGTTAATTTTGCAAGCGCAGTTATTATGTTTAATGAGACTTTTGAATCTGGGAGTTTATCTGGATGGGTTCGGAGTTCTGTTTCTGGTGGGGCTAATTGGACAGCAAACCAGACAAATCCATTTGGAGGAAGCTGGCATGCAGACTCTCGGCCTCTTTCTACTTCTGAACCTGCTTCAGTGCTTCAGAAAAACCTGACAACTGCGGGATATCAAAATATCACTTTTAGATATTATAGAAGATTGATTAGAATTGATGCGGCCGATGAATTTCAGTCTGAATGGTTTAATGGCACGGGATGGACTATTCTTGAGGCTACAGGGGGGTCTGCAGCTAATGATGCGGGTTATTTGTTTAGAGAGTTTAATTTATCTGCAATTGCTAATAGTCTTGCGGATTTTAGGGTTAAATTTGAATGTACTGCTGGAGCCGTTAGTGAATTTTGCAGAGTTGATAATGTGACTATTATAGGCAATGTTATTTCAGATTCTGCTAATCCTATTGTTAATTTAATTGCTCCACTAAATAATTCTTTATTTTCTACGAATACCCACAGATTTAATGCTACGTTTAGTGATAATCTCGCTTTGTCTAATGCTACCTTTCAGTTGTGGAACTCTAGCAACTCGTTGATTAATACTACTTTTAATTTATTGAGCGGGGCTGTTGGAAGTGTTAATTTAAGCATTACTCTTCCTTATGAGGGGAGATTTTATTGGAATTATTTAGCAAGAGATACTTCAAATAATTTTGCTTTTAATCATACTAACTTTACATTATTATATGATGGAACAAATCCTATTATTGGTTATGTAAATCCTACTTCAAGTTCTGGCATTTTCGTTTCCAGAAATTATATAGAAGTAAATGTTACTGCTTCAGATAATAACCTACTGGCAATATCTACCAGATTATTTAATTCAAGTGGTTCGCTGTTATTTTTTAATTTTTCTAATTCTAGCTCATTTTATTTAAACTATTCAGAACTTTCTGATGGATTATATTTTTATAACTCTACTGCAAATGATACTGTTGGAAATATTGCTTTTTTGGAAAGAAGGAATATTAGTTTAGATACTTTAAACCCTAATATTCAAATTGTGCAACCTCAAAATATCACTTATAATACCAATTCTTTACAGATTAATTTTACTGTTTCCGATGTGAATTTGGTAAACTGCTGGTATACAAACAACAGTGGAGTCAATAATTTTAGTTTGTCCGGTTGTTCGAATATATCTTATATTGCCTCTCAAGGGTCTACTACTTTACGAGTTTATGCTAATGATTCTGCAGGGAATGTTAATTCTTCCAGTGTTACTTTTGCAGTTGATTCTATTTTACCGACTATCCAGTTTGTTAGTCCTACCCCTGTAAATAATAGTTTTCAGAATTATTCTTCGTTTGTTGTGAATATAACAGCTGCAGATACAAATTTGGCTAATTTGACAATTAGATTGTTTAATTCAACTCATAATTTGATAAGAGAGAATGTCTCTCTGAGTTCTCCTTTTGTGATAAATTATTCAGGTTTAAATGACGGAATTTATTATTATAATTCTACTGCTCTTGATATAGTAAATAATTTAAATTCTACGGAGATTCGTAAGATTACTATTGATGTAAGTTCTCCTTATTTCAAAACAATTCCGTTGAATTCTACGTTGGTTTATGGAAATTCTTTAGGTGTCGATTTTAATGCTACAGACTCTATAAGCTTTGGCAGTTATTCTATCAATTGGACAAGTCTCTTTCAGATTAATCAAAGCGGTTTTTTGAGAAATATTAGTTCTTTAGCTGTTGGTGGTTATAACATTATTGTTTCAATAAATGACACCGTGGGTAATTCAAATTATACAGTTTATTCTGTTAATGTTACGCGTGCTTTAAGCAGTGTACAGACGTTTGTTAATAATTCTCGTTCTAATCTTACTGTTCTTCATGGAGCTTCAATTTATTTGAATGGAACTTTGGTTAATGGAGAAGGAGTTTTGAGATTGTATAATAATGGTTCATTGATTAATCAGGGCAATTCGTTAAGTAATTTGACTAATTTCTCCCAAATAGGGCTGTTTAATATTACGACACTATATTCTGAAACACAAAACTACACTTCTTCATTTGAAACATGGTTTGTTAATGTGACTTCTGTTTTAGATACTATTTCTCCGAATGTTTCTATAATTTATCCTTTAAATAATACTAATTATTCTTTTGTGCATACTGGAATTAATTATACTGTTTTTGACTTGAACTTACAATCATGCTGGTATTCTTTGAATAATGGTTTGACGAATATTTCTGTTTCTTGTGGGGTGAATGTTACTGGTTTGAATTCTGGACAAGGAATTTCTAATTGGACTGTTTATGCTAATGATACTAGTGGGAATGTTGGTTCTGGAAGTGTTATATTTAATGTTGATTCTATTTCTCCGAGTGTTCAGTTTGTTAGTCCTACGCCCTTAAGTGGATTGGAGATTTCATTTAATTCTTTTGCCGTCAATGTTAGTGCTTCGGACACTAATTTAGCGAATATTACTCTTTATTTATATAATATTACTTCTCTGATTAATCAGACTACGTTTTTTAGTTCTACAGCTTACATTAATTATATTTCGCTTGCTGAAGGAATTTATTTTTTCAATTCTACAGCTTATGATTCTTTTGGAAATTTTAATTCTACTGGAACAAGAAATATTACTTTAGATTTGACTTTTCCTGGGGTTTCTATAATCAGCCCACAAAATGTAAGTTACTTTAATAATAATAGTGTATTGATTAATATTAGTTCTATTGGAGCTTTTAATGTTTGGTTCTTTAATGGAACTGGAAATGAAACATATTTGTCCCCAGTTTATAGGAATTTTGGAATAGGCTCAAACACTCTTTTTGTTTACGCTAATGATTCTGCAGGAAATGTTAATTCTTCCAGCGTTACCTTTGGAATTAATAATATTGTACTAACATGTGAGATTGGAGGGCCATATCAGCAAGGAGCTCTTTTGCTTGTGGATGGGAACTTAACTTTGAATGGTGCAGGATTGAATGGTTCTTTGATAAATAGCTCCGTTATTTCTTCTGTTTTAGGCGTTGTTAGATCTAATATTCTGACTACTTCTTTAATAGGAACTTATCATCAAGAGTTAAGTAATATTTCTGTTGGAAGTTATATTTTGAATGTTTCTTCTTCATATAGTGGATTTAATGTTAGTTGTATAGATTCTTTTGCTGTTGGTTCCTCTGGGCAGATTGTTCTTGATAAGATTGCTTCTTTGTACGCGGTTAATTCTACTAATGTGGGGTATAATATTAGTCTGCGTATGATAAATACTGGGGGCTCTAGTATTTTGAATAGCAATATTACAGATAGTGACTATGGTTCTTTGATAAATGTCGGTAACTTGAGTGGAGGTTCTGAGTTTTTAATTAGTTATGTAAAATATTTTACAAGACAGAACAGTACATATTATGTTTCTCTTGCTGGAGCTATTGGTATGGGGGTAGATTCATTTAGTGGTTCTGTTCTTTTTGCTAATTCTACCGTGATTAATGTTTCAGTTCCTGGAATTTCAAATCCTACTGCTCTTTTGGTTTTGAAGAATATCCAGTATATTTCTCAAACTTCTTTGAATATTACTTTTAATGTTTCATCTACGATTTATAATGTTGGTGAAAATCTTTTGAATATTGTTTTTACTGATACGGATATTAATGCTACTTCTTTTGTGTTTAATTTAAGTTCTGGTGCTTCTATGGTTTTTGCAAATCCTGTTGTTATTTCTAAGGCTGCAAGCAACATAGTTCATACTTTTGCTCAAGGTCTTGCTGTAGTTAACTCTGAAAGCTTTTATTCTAATACTCCTTCTGTCAGCGTTCCTGGATACGGAGGTCCTGCAGATACTATTGTTTATGCTCCTGCCAGTGTTAGTGTTACAACTTCTTTTGATTCTATAATAGAAATAATAAATCAAAATCCAGATATCGGGCAAAATTTCTTGGCAGATTATTGGATAACTAATAATGCTGAAACTGTAAACTACACTTCAGGGCAACAGACAATTTATGTTCCCGCTTTAGGAAGCACTAATTTGACTGCAACCTTGATATCTCCAAGTTCTGTTGGGGCTTATAGATTACGTGCTTTAGTTAGTTATATTGGTGGACCTGATTTAGCATTTGATAGTTTTGATGTTGTTTCTTCTGGCGGTAGTACTGGTGGAGGTTCTTCTGGCGGTGGAGGTGGTTCAGAT